>NZ_BAABKK010000009.1:0-187747 GCF_039543785.1 Arthrobacter gyeryongensis | reverse complement strand
CCACGTGTCGGGGCCTGACCCCTTTAACCCGCCCGGCAAAAACAGGCCCGCGCCCCGCCCGGACCCGGTATATGTGAGCGAGCGTCCGGCCCGGACCCGGCATATGTGAGCCCGCGTCCAAGGAAAACCCTTAACAAGTGAGCGGGGGTTTGGGTTATCAAACCCCCGCTCACATATCGGGCGATTCCGGCAGACGCCCGCTCACATATCGGGCGATTCCGGCCAACCCCCGCTCACCTATGAGCGGGAATCCCCCAACCCCGGCTCACCCTGGAGCCGGGCCGCGGCCCCCTGCCCCACCCCGACCTCAGCAGAAGTGAGCCGGCGTCCGGCCGGGACCCCCTATATGTGAGCCGGCGTCCGGCCGGGACCCCCTATATGTGAGCCGGCGTCCGGACGGGACCCCCTATATGTGAGCCGGCGTCCGTCCGGGACCCCCTATATGTGAGCCGGCGTCCGGCCGGGACCCCCTATATGTGAGCCGGCGTCCGGCCGGGACCCCCTATATGTGAGCCGGCGTCCGTCCGGGACCCCCTATATGTGAGCCGGCGTCCGGCCGGAACCGGTTATATGTGAGCTGGCGTCCGGGGCCGGGGAGTTCGCCCGCGGCGGAATTGACCCCCCAAAGCGCCCGAAATAGGGTGAATTTGGTCAAAAAAGCGCGGAAACACGCGGAATTTGCTGGCCGCGTCGTCCCAAGCTGGTAAGTTTTCGAACAGTGGCTCGCACGCATGCCGTGTGTGAGCTCCAAAATCGTAAAGTCCAGGAGGACACAAATGGCTAAGAACCGTAGCGAACTGGTTTCCGAGGTAGCTGGCAAGGCTGGCACCAGCCAGGCTGCAGTCAACTCCGTGCTCGATGCCCTGTTCGAAGTTTTCGAGACTTCCGTCGCCGCCGGCGAGAAGATCACCATTCCGGGCTGGCTTGCCATCGAGCGCACCGACCGCGCAGCCCGCACGGGCCGCAACCCGCAGACCGGCGAGACCATCCAGATCGCCGCTGGCCACAGCGTCAAGCTGACCGCCGGCTCCAAGCTGAAGGCAGCTGTCGCCAAGAAGTAAGACACTTCGGCGAACGCCTCGGAAGGCGGCAACCTGCGGGTTGCCGCCTTTCTGCTTTAATCCGCTCGATTCGCCGCGCCGCCGACGTTAGCGGACAATGGATAGGTGCCATCAGCCAAAACTCCCGCCACTGCCCCTTCGCCCGCTTCTAAGCCGGGAACCAAGGCAGGGGCTGCCGTGGAAGGGATTTCCTTGCCGTGGCAGCTTGCGGGCTTCGCTGCGCTCTTCCTGGCTCTCGCGGGTGCTCTGATCTTCTCCGGCGCCTCGGCCGCGCGGCAGGTCTCTGACCCGGGCGCCTTCGTCCGCTGGGGGCTGCCGGTCGCCAAAGCCATCCATAACGTGTCCTTGGCGACCGTGATCGGCGGGCTGATCTTCGCCGTCGTTATCCTTCCCAAGCATGCGTCCCGCTCCAAGGGCGACGATGCGCCCGAGCACCCCGCGTTCACCCGTGCTTTGGCCGTAGCGGCAGCAGCAGGCGCCGCTTGGACGCTCTCCGCCGTCGCGGTCCTCGTGCTGACGTACGCGGACGTGGCCGGGCAGAGCCTCTCCGGGGACGCGCAGTTCACTGCTTCCCTCGTCTACTTCATGACGGACATCCAGACGGGCCAGGCGTGGCTCGCCGTGACAATCATCGCCGCGATTGTCACGACGGCGTTGTTCGGTGTCCGCTCGTTGGCGGGCCTAGCGCTGACGCTGGTCCTTGCCTTGGGCGGACTGATCCCGAGCGCACTGATCGGTCACTCCGCGAGTTCCAGCGACCACGAAGGCGCCATCAATTCGCTTGGCCTTCACTTGGTGGGCGTGTCCACCTGGGTGGGCGGCATCATCATGCTTGCGGTCCTCTCGAGCCTCCTGCGGGGTTCCAAGGCAATAGGCACCAAGGACATCACGGAGCCGACCCTCCGCCGGTTCTCCGCGTTGGCCGGCTTTGCCTTCGTGCTCGTCTTCGCGTCGGGCGTCGTCAACGCGAGCATTCGCGTCACCAGTTTTTCGGCCTTGGTCGGCACCCCCTATGGGCAGATCATCCTGGCGAAGGCGCTGGCCACGATTGTCCTCGGCGGTATCGGGTTCATGCACCGCCAGTGGGTGATCCCGCAGCTGGGCCGCAAGTCCATGACCACGCGTCGCGTGCTGTGGCAACTTGTGTTGGTTGAACTTCTGGTGATGGGCGCGACGTCGGGACTCGCCGTCGCGCTGGCCAGCTCGGCACCGCCGCTGCCCACCACCTACGCACCCGACGCCTCGCCGGCCTTTATCCTGTCCGGTTACGAGCTGCCGCCCGAACTGACGCCCGCGCGCTGGTTGACCGAGTGGCGCCTCGACTGGCTTTGGGTGGCTGTGGCCCTCTTCGGCGCGGCGAGCTACATCCTTGGCGTGGTCAAAGTCCGGCGACGCGGTGACTCCTGGTCCTGGTTCCGTGCCGTGAACTGGATGATCGGCCTGGTGGTCCTGACCTACATCACGTCCGGGCCGCCGTCGGTCTACGGCCGCATACTGTTCTCCGCGCACATGGTGGACCACATGGCGTTGACGATGGTCGCGCCGCTGTTCCTGGTCCTGGGTTCGCCGGTGACATTGGCATTGCGTGCCCTGCCGTCGCGCGGCGAGGGATCGCGCGGGGACGGCTCCCGTGGCCTTCGTGAATGGCTCCTGGTGTTTGTGCATTCGAAGTTCTCCCAGGTGGTGACCCACCCGCTGTTTGCCGCCGCGAACTTTGCCGGTTCGATTGTCCTGTTCTACTTCTCGGACGCTTTCGGCTGGGCAATGCGTGAGCACGTCGGCCATGAGCTGATGAACCTGCACTTCCTGCTGACCGGCTACATCTTTGTCCTCACCATGATCGGCACGGACCCACTGCCGCGTCGGGCGCCCTACCCCATGCGTTTGCTCCTCTTGCTCGCCACGATGGGCTTCCACGCATTCTTCGGAGTGTCCATCATGGGAGGCACCGGGCTGCTCGCCGCCGATTACTTCGGCAACCTCGGCCGGACCTGGGGGCAATCGGCTTTGCTGGACCAGCAGACAGGCGGCGCTGTGGCCTGGGGAATCGGCGAAGTTCCCACGTTGCTGGTGGCGATCGGCGTCGCGGTCATGTGGTCGCGTTCGGACGCGCGCGAGACCAAACGCACGGACCGGGCGGCCGACAGGAATAACGACGCCGACCTGAATGCTTACAACGATATGTTTGCGCGGCTTGCAGACCGCGATGCGAAACTGACTGATCGGGGCTTCAAGCAGCCCGAAAGCAAGACCAACCTGGAAGGACGCTGATGAGCGAATCCGTACGCACCCAACTGCGTGTCCGCGCCTCTGAACTGGTGGGCCGTGGCTGGCTCAATACCGGTGGCAAGACCCTGGACCTGGAAGCGCTGCGCGGCAAGATCGTGCTGCTCGACTTCTGGACGTTCTGCTGCATCAACTGCCTGCATGTCCTGGATGAGCTGCGCCCGCTCGAGGAAAAGTACTCCGATGTCCTGGTGACGGTCGGCGTGCACTCTCCCAAGTTCGAGCACGAAGCCGATCCCGTGGCCCTCGCATCCGCCGTGGAGCGCTACGAAATCCACCACCCCGTCCTCGACGACCCCGAGCTCGCTACGTGGAAGGCCTATACGGCCCGCGCCTGGCCGACGCTGGTGGTTGTGGACCCCGAGGGCTACATCGTGGCGCACCTTTCCGGTGAGGGCCACGCAGACGGCCTTGCGGTGCTCCTCGAGGAACTGGTGGCCGAGCACGAAGCCAAGGGGACCCTCCACCGCGGCGACGGCCCCTACGTGGCTCCCGTCCCGACGTCGGGCACCCTGCGCTTCCCCGGCAAGGCGACCCAGCTCGACAACGGCAACTACCTGGTGGTCGATTCCGGCCACCACCGCTTGGTGGAACTTCGTCCTGACCTTGAGACGGTTGAGCGCGTCATCGGCTCCGGTACCAAGGGTTACCTGGATGGTGCGGCGGAAATCGCCCAGTTCAACGAGCCGCAGGGCGTGGCGGTGCTCCCGGCGGAGCTCGCCTGGAAACTTGGCTACGAAGCAGTGGTCGCCGACACCGTGAACCACCGCCTCCGCGGCGTCACGCTCAGCTCGGGTTATGTGCAGACAGTCGCCGGCAACGGCGTTCAGCGCCTGCTCGACGCCGGCCCTGCCCGGGTGACGGAAAGCGGTGCCGGTGTTTGGGCTGAACACCACGACGCCGGTCCGGCCGACTTCGCGGCTGACGCCCTCGACGTCGGGGTACTGGGCGCTGGGACCGGGGTGTCCCTGTCCTCGCCGTGGGACGTGGTGTGGAGCGAGAAGCTGCAGCGCGTCATCATCGCGATGGCCGGCACGCACCAGATCTTTGCCTTCGAGCCCCTCAGCGGCGAGATATCGATCCTGGCCGGCTCGGGCCTTGAGGGTTTGCTTGACGGACCCGCCGAGGAAGCCTGGTTCGCCCAGCCTTCCGGCCTGGCCGTGGATGCGGACGACAACATCTGGGTGGCCGACTCCGAGACCTCGGCACTGCGCCGCCTGGTCCTTGGCGAAACCGGCGTGACCGTTGAGTCAGCCGTAGGCAAGGGTCTGTTCGATTTCGGTTTCCGGGACGGCGAGGCTACCGCGGCCCGCCTGCAGCACCCCCTTGGCGTCACCGTGCTCCCGGATGGCTCCGTAGCCATCGCAGACACCTACAACGGTGCCGTGCGGCGCTACGACCCCGCGACGAAGGCAGTGTCCACCTTGGCGCGGGGACTCTCCGAGCCGAGCGACGTCGTCGTGGTCTACCCGGAAGGCGGTGAACCGCTCCTGGTGGTGGTCGAATCGAACAAACACCAACTGGTCCTGGTTCCCATCCCCAAGGAAGCCCAGCAGGTGGACGAGGGCGCATCCCAGACGCAGCGGCCTAAGAGTCCCGTGGCGCCGGGGAACTTGGAGCTCACCGTGCGCTTCACGGCCCCGACCGGCCAGAAGCTCGACGACCGGTGGGGCGACCCGACACAGCTGAAGATTTCGTCGACGCCGCCCGAGCTGCTGCTTTCCGGTGGCGGCACGTCCGTGGGGCTGCTGCGGACCCTCGAGCTGTCTGCCGACGTGCCTGAGGGGATCCTCCACATCACGGCCCGCGCGGCTGCGTGCGATGGCCCGGAGACTGAGGACGGGGAAATCCCCGATCACGCCGCGTGCCACCTCTACCAGCAAGATTGGGGTATCCCAGTGGTCCTGCATGCCGACGGCGACTCCGAGCTGGTGCTTGACCTGCGCGGGATGGACTAGGCAGGGGCTGCCGGGCTTTAGCGCGGGCTTTAGCGCCGTCGAAGCTAGAAGCTCACCAGCGGCGTCACCGTGATGGTGTCCGCGCCTATATCCAGCCGGGTGGTGAAGCTGAAGTCGTGAACGGCGCTGAGGTCTCCCACTTGCCCGCTGAAGAGGTCGATTTCGCGGGCTGTTACCTTGGCTTTGCCGTTGAGGGGCGCCACGACCCACTGGCCGTTAAAGGGGTCGATGCTGACCTTGGGATATTCCGTGATCTGCCATTTGATGGTGCCGTCCACCACCCGGCTATTCGTCACGTGGTAGAACGGGCAGTCGGGCTGGAGCTTTTGCTGCTTGGTGGCGTCAGCGGCGCAGGTGTCCAGGAATTCCTTGACCTTATCGCTCACCACCTTGATCATGGCGTCCGTAGGCTTTGTCAGAAGGTTGAGGGGTGCCTGAGGCAGGGCGCCAGTGGTCACCGAGGTGCTGGTAGTCGGCGCAGAGAAGTATTTGCCGGCGAGGCTGGCTTCGTACTGCCCGGGATAGAACACGGCAAAACTGTTGCGGCCGTTGGGCAAGTTCACCGGGACGCCGTTCAGGTTCGCCTCGTTGGCGTTCACCACGGTGACCTCAATGGTCGGCAAGGATGACGGCACGAAGGACCACTTTCCAAAGAACAGCCACTCGGTGCCCGTCCGTTCCAGCAGGAAGTCCGAGTGCAGGGCATTGCCGTCGATCTGGTAGTCCATAGGGACCGTCACCCGGTTGCCGCCACGGGATTCGGCATTGCCGAGCTTGATATCGGTGATCTTCGACGCCGCCGTCTGCAGGGCGGTACCGTCCAGCATGGCCGCATTGGCGTTGGGCACGGACGCGTGCAGGAGCCCGAGCGCTTCCCCGCCGTGCCCCTGCTGGAGGGCAGAGAGGTAATCGCGCACTTGCTGCTGCGGGCTGGCTATGGAGTTGCTCACCAGGTTGATCGAAACGATCGCGGCGGCCACAGCAAGCATCAGACCGAGTAGCCACCCGGCCGCGGTCTTGACCAACGCTTGACTCAACTGCACGCCCTTTACGTTACCCGCCGGTTCAGCAATACCCCGGCATCCTCTCCTCACGTGACGAGTGAGCATGCTTTTAGGGAAGGGCCCGACGGCGGGCGGCAGCTCCGTTTTAGCGGCGCCGGCGCGATGAGGTTCCGAACACTCCGCGGAGTAGTTCACGGCCGAGTTGCGTGCCGAAGGACCGTGCCATGCTCTTGATTCCGCCGCCGAGCGCACCACCCAGGACGCCTGCGAAATCGCCCATCATTCCGCCGCCGTCTTGCTGCGGAAGAGGAGCCGGTGCCGGGGCGTGGGCGGGTGCGGGCGGCCACGCTTCGGGGGCTGAGCTTGGAAGTGGCCGGCTGCTGGGACGGCCAAGGATCTCTTCCTCGATCCTGCGGGCGTTGGCATCGACGGCAGAAGGATCAAGGGCGGCAGGTACCGGCGGCCGTCCTGGCGCTGCCTCTCCGGTGGATGGCGCGGTCCCTTTGCCAGTGAGTTTCTCGTAGGCCGAAATGTTGTCCACGGCCGTGCCGTACTTCGGCAGCAGCGGGGAAGTGGCGATGGTGCTGCGGATCAGTTCGTCCGTGCTGGGTCCCATCACGGATTCCGGGGCACGCAGCTTGGTCAGCGCCACGGGTGTGGGCGCACCCTTTTCGTTCATGACGGTGATGACCGCTTCGCCGATACCCGCGGAGGTGAGTGTTTCCTCAAGATCGTAGTCGCTCACCGGGAACGTGGAAACCGTGGCCTTGAGGGCTTTGGCATCTTCGGGAGTGAAGGCGCGCAGGGCGTGTTGGACCCGGTTGGCAAGCTGGCCGAGGACCGCGGCAGGGACATCCTTGGGTGTCTGGGTGACGAAGAAGATCCCGACCCCCTTGGACCGGATGAGCCGCACCGTGGTGGTGATGGCCTCGAGGAAGGCCTTGGATGCGTCCGTGAAGAGCAGATGGGCTTCGTCGAGGAAGAACACCAGCTTGGGCTTGTCGAGGTCTCCCGCTTCGGGCAAGTCTTCGAAGAGGTCCGCAAGCAGCCACATCAGGAACGTCGAGAACAGCATGGGTTTGGTCTGGAGCGTGGGGAGTTCGAGGCAGCTGATCACGCCGCGGCCGTCCGGGGCTGTGCGGAGAAGTTCCGCGGTATCGAATTCCGGCTCGCCGAAGAACTTCTCCATGCCTCGGGCCTCGAGATTGACAAGTTCGCGCAGAATGACGCCGGCAGTGGCCTTGGAGAGTCCGCCGAGGTCTTCGAGTTCAGCTTTGCCCTCATCCGAGGTCAGGAACTGGATGACGGCCCGCAGGTCTTTGAGGTCGATCAGTTCCAGTTTCTTCTGGTCAGCGAAATGGAAGGTCAGCTGCAGGCTGGATTCCTGCGTGTCGTTGAGTTCCATGATTCGCGAAAGCAGAATGGGGCCGAACGAGGTGATGGTCGCGCGGACGGGAACGCCGTTGCCATCCCCGCCTAATGAGAGGAACTCGACCGGAAAAGCCTTGCCTACCCACTCTTGGCCGAGGCTCGCGGTGCGGGCCGTGAGTTTCTCGCTGGCCGTCGCCGCGGTGGCGAGTCCTGAAAGGTCTCCCTTGATGTCAGCCAGGAAGACCGCGACGCCGGCCGTGGACAGTTGTTCCGCCATCATGTGCAGGGTGACGGTTTTGCCGGTGCCCGTAGCCCCGGCCACCAAGCCATGCCGGTTCATCATGGAGAGCGGCAGCCGGACTTGCGCTTCCTTGTGGACTTCGCCGTCGACGATGGCGGCACCCAGCTCGATCGTGGGGCCACCGAGGGTGTATCCCTGCTGGATCGTGGCAAGTTTTTCAGCTGTTGTTTTCTTGGCCATGCGCATAGCCTAGTGGTCCAGCGCTCCGGATTGGCCGAAAAATGGCGGTACTGTTTATGCTCGCTTGGCGTACCGGAGGTAGACGACGCCGTTGCCAAAGCGACGCTCGTCCAATAGCTCAAGGGTCAGGCCCACGCCGTCGGGAAGGAACTGTTTACCGCCTCCGACGACAACCGGAGTGAGGAAGAGGCAGAACTCGTCCACCAACCCGGCCTTGATGGCTTGGGCGGCGAGAACCGTGCCACCAATGGACATGTCCAGCGCTGCGGACTCTTTCAGCGCTCGGATGGCTCCGGCGTCGAACTCCCGCTCGAGGCGTGTCCTGGCGGTGGACGGACTCTCCAAACTCGTGGAGTACACGATCTTGTCCGCGGCACGCCAGATCTCCGCGTAGTCCCGCATGACCGGCGGCTCGTCGGAAAGGGACATGTCCTCCCACGCGGACATGACCTCGTACATTCGCCTGCCGTAGAGGTATGTACCGATGGGCCGCTCAAGGTCGTTGACGAAGGCGTGCACTTCTTCGTCAGGCATGCTCCAATCGAACTTTCCGTCGGCATCGGCGGTGTAACCGTCAAGGGACATGATCCCTGCGTAGATCAGCTTTGCCATGCACCGACGGTACACACCCGCGACGGCAACGGTATAGTGCCGGGATGGATGACAAAGCGGTTCTGCTCAAATACCTGCGTGCCCGTCGCGGCGAGCTCCTCGCCAAGCTCGACGGACTCGACGAGTACGACGTCCGCCGGCCCATGACCCCCACCGGCACCAACCTCTTGGGACTGGTCAAGCATGTGGCGAGCGTGGAGCTTGGGTATTTCGGAGAGGTCTTTGGCCGGCCCAGCGGCCGGGATTGACCGTGGTTCGCCGACGATGCCGAACCTGACGCGGACCTGTGGGTTCCGCAGGAAGAGAGCAGGGAAGAGATCATCGAATTGCACAGGCTCTCGGCCGAGCACAGCGATGCAACCATCGAATCGCTCCCACTCGACGCGCCCGGGGAGGTGCCGTGGTGGCCGGAAGAACGCCGACGCGTGACGCTCCATCAGATCCTGGTGCATATGTGCGTCGAGACAGCCCAGCACTTGGGGCATGCCGACATACTTCGTGAGCTCATCGACGGCTCGGCGGGGAAAGGTCCGGGGGACCTGAATTTGTCACAGCGGACCACCGAAGAATGGGCCGATCACCGGGCCCGGATCGAAGCCGCGGCGCGCCAGGCCGTGGGGTAGGCTCACGCCTCGATGGGCGCCAAGTCCTTCGTGAACGCCAGGTGCTTGATCTCTTCCGGATCCGCGTCGACGTCGAACAGCGGGGTGTAGCCCGTGGCCAGGTACAGGTTCTTGGCTTCGGGCTGCCGCGGGCCGGTGGTGAGGTAGATCCGGCGGTAGCCGCGCCGGGAAGCCTCGGCCTCGAGTTCCGCGAGGACAACACGGGCCAGCCCACGACGGCGGTGGGCCGAATGCGTCCAGATCCGCTTGAGCTCCGCCGTCCGGGAGTCGTAGCGGCGGAATGCCCCGCCAGCCACGGTTTTGCCGTTCTCCTGCAGGATGAGCAGGGCACCGTGGGGTGCGGCAAACTCGCCAGCCGGGTACCTGTTGAGCTCTTCGGCCGCGCCACCGCTGCCGAAGAGGTCGCCGTAGCGCGTGGTGTATTCGACGGCGAGTTCGTCCAGGAGGGGCTTGACGCGCGGATCGCGCATGGGCAATGTCAGGACGGAAAGGCCCCACGGCGGCAGGGTCGGCGTTGTTGTCATGGCTTACCTTTCGTGAATTTCCCCAACTAGCTCGCAGTTATTGTCGTTTTGGAGCGTCAAAACGACAACAACTGCGAGTTAGTTGGGTGGACGGAGCTGGTTGGGTGAGGGGCGGAGAGTTCGGCCAGCAGGCGGCGGGCCAGGGCATCGTTCTCGCGGAACGGTGCTGCGTTGGTTCCGGGCCGAGCGAACGCACCGGCGCCCCAACCCGAGGTCCAGGGTCCGACGGCGAAAAGCCCCGCCTGCCGTCCGCCGTCGGGAGCCAGGACTTCGTGCGAACTCGAGACCAACAGCTTACCGGTGGAGTGCGGGCCGTCCGAGGTGAGCAGCGACTGTTCGGTGCCCCAACCGGCGTCGTGCAGGTCCGCCAGCGCGGGGTTGGCCGATCGCGCCATCGACGGCGACGGCAAGCGGGCCTCGATGTACGCCGCCGCGTCCACCACCACGGGCGATTGGAATGAACCGGCCACGAAACGGCCGCTGGCTTCGTCCGGGCGCACCCACATGCCCGGACCCAGGAACTGCAGCAATCCTGCGCGATGCAGGGCGAGGATTTCGCGCAGCCGGTGGGGCGGCGGGCCGGAATCCACGAAGCTGAAGAAGCCGTGCCACCACCCGTGCACCGCCTGTTGGGAGCGCGAGTTGAGCCGCTCCTGGGGAACCAGCCGGCCGAGTTCCATGTAGACGCGGAGCAGGGCCGTGAACAAGGCGAGGGTTTCCGAATGGTCCGGGCTCGTGCGGAGGTTGACGTCGCGTTCGATGTAGTTCGCCACAGATCTCTGCACCGCGGCATGGTCCGCGAAAGCGCAGCCGCTGAACGGTTGGTCCAGGGCCTCGAGGTCGAGCCAGAGGGCCGGGTCCGGGACGGCCGCGGCCACGAGGTCTTCGCGTTCGCGGCTATACCAGTCCAGGTCATCGAAGTGCGCCGAAAACTCGTCCCAGCTTCCCCGGACGCGCTCGGGATAGCCTTTGAAGAGCTCGCGGTAATAGGCATGGCCGGCGTCTTTGGCGATGAGCGGCCACAGCTGGGTCCGGAAATCCAGCTCCTCGTGGGCTGCGAGCAGCGATTCCACGGCATACGCGGTGAAGTACCGCGGGGCGCCGACTGGTTCGCCGCGCAGGGTGGAGGAGATCTTCGAGTGGTAGGGGACTCCGCGGCGCGAACCTGCCCAGAGCCGCGGTTCGGCGCCGGACGGCACATAGTCCAGGCCGCCGTCGGGCCTGTCTTCGAAGCAGCCGCCGCGGCCCTCGAACAAGAGCACCAGAAGGTCCACGAACGCCAGACCCATGCCCGAAACCAGGACGTCCTGGCCGGGTGCGATCGCCGAATAGTCGACGTCGGTGGTGTACGACGGCGCCGCGTGAAACCCGCCGTGCCGGGCGGCGAACCCGGTCAGCCGCGCCGATTCCGGCTCGGCCCGGGAGTCCGTGTGGCCCAGCGAGTACACCACGAGGTCAGCCTCCAGCACCCCGCCTGAAGCGAGGCGCACGCGGTACTTCGCACCGCCGTCGGGCCCTGGCCCAGGATGCTCGACGGCGGTTGCCGTATCCCTGTGGACCGTCACCGCGACGTCCGGGCCGAGGGCCGCGACGGCCCGGCGGAAGAACCATTCGAGGTACTTGCTCTGGAGCTGGCGGGTCGGAAACGATGCCGGTGTCAGCGCCCGGAGCTGCTCGAGGAGGTGGGCTTCCAACTCCGGAACGTCGCGGATGGAACCGTCCAGCACGCCGGTTGCCCATGTGGCGAGCCCCGGACCGTCCACGGAGGGACCGTCGCAGGCCACGGAGTTGTCGGTGAACATCGTGACGTCCGCTGCCGTGGAGTTGAGCAGGAGTCCCGGGCTCTGGTCATAGCGCCAGATCCTCCCGGAACCGGGTTCGTACGGTTCGACGACGTGGATGGAGAGGGGCCCGTCGAAGAGGCCGGGCCTGTTGGCTGCGAGCCGTTCGAGGATGCCGGCTGAGCGCGGACCACCGCCAATGAACACGATGGTGGGGGCGAAGGGCGGCATGGCAACTCCTGTTGGCGGTGGCTGGTGGTACCCGAGCCTAGGGACCCGGCGGGCCCTCGGTCGAGGCCCGGGTAACGGCCGTTCACCACGCGTCACGGCGCGTCAACAAGCGCAAAGAACGGACTCATATGGCTCCGTATGAAGCCGCGCGAAGCGCGATGAATCCCCATGAAGAAGTGCAAAAACCTGCCTTGCAGCCGCTTCGGGAGCGCCCCTAGATTGGCAGCCATCCGATAGCCAACAACCCATACGAAGCGAGGTGGCGCATGAGTTCAGCAGCAAACACAGTGGCGCAGTCCGCACAGCAATCTGCACCGGACCCGGCGCCCGCCAGCGCCGTCGCGGAAAGCCCGACGGCGGCCGCGGCCCGGAGTGCCGCAGCCCACAGTGCCGTCGCCCGGACCGCAGCCGACTACTCCGGCTACAAACTGGTCCCGGCCCGGCATCCCTGGCGCTGGGTGGGCACCGTTGTGGTGGCTCTTGGCGTCGTCGCGGTGGCCTGGTCCCTCGCGACGAATCCGCGCTGGGAATGGGGTGTCGTGGCGCAATGGTTCACCGCGCAATCCGTGGTTAACGGCCTCGTGGAGACCCTCAAGTTGACGGCAATCTCCGGCGCGCTCGGCTTTGTCCTCGGCTTCATCCTGGCCCTCATGAGGCTCTCGGCATCGCCGCTGCTGCTCTCAGTGTCCTGGACTTTCTCCTGGATTTTCCGCTCAACGCCGTTGTTGGTCCAAATGCTGCTTTGGTACAACCTGGGTTACCTCTACGAGAAGATCAGCTTGGGCATCCCTTTCACGGATATCCGCTTCTTCGAAGTCCAGACCACTACGCTCATCAGCCAATTCGCGGCGGCCGTGCTGGGCCTGACCCTCAACCAGGCGGCATACTCGGCGGAGATCATCCGTGGCGGCATCCTCTCGGTGGATCAGGGCCAGCTCGAGGCAGCCGCGGCCCTGGGCATCCCGGCGTGGCGACGCTCCACCAGGATCGTGTTGCCGCAGGCCATGCGGGCCATCCTGCCCACTGCCTTCAACGAGATCATCGGCCTGGTCAAGGGCACCTCGATCGTCTACGTCCTGGCATATTCCGAGCTCTTCTACACCGTGCAGGTCATCTACAACCGCACCCAGCAGGTCCTTCCGCTGCTCCTCGTAGCCACCCTCTGGTACGTGGCCATTACGTCGGTCCTGAGCGTCTTCCAGTACTACATCGAGCGGCACTACTCGAAGGGCGCCGTCCGCAACCTGCCGCTCACTCCACTGCAGAAGGCAAGGAAGTTCTTTGCCACCCACGCACCTGTGAACCTTGACCGAGCGAATTTTGACCGAGCGAAGGATGCCCGATGAGTACCGCTGCAACCCGCGGCCACGTGGAAATCGCCAATGTCCGGAAGTCTTTCGGGGGCACGGAAGTCCTCAAGGGGGTGAACCTCACGGTTCCGCCGGGCGGAGTCGCCGTGATCGTGGGACCCTCCGGCTCCGGGAAATCGACCCTACTGCGGACCATCAACCACTTGGAAAAGGTAGACGGCGGGTACATCACCATCGACGGCCAATTGGTGGGCTACCAGGTTCGTGGAAACAAGCTGCACGAACTGCGGGAAAAGGACATCCTCAAGCAGCGCACGGACATCGGCATGGTGTTCCAGAACTTCAACCTGTTCCCGCACCTCACCGCACTGGAAAACGTGACTGAAGCACCCGTCGTCGCGCTCCACCGGAACAAGGCCGAAGCGCGCAACCGTGCGCTGGAACTGCTGGACCGCGTGGGCCTCAAGGACCGGGCCGATGCCTATCCACGGCAGTTGTCCGGCGGTCAGCAGCAGCGCGTTGCCATCGCCCGGGCGCTGGCCCTCGACCCCAAGATCCTGCTCTTCGACGAACCCACTTCGGCGCTCGATCCGGAGTTGGTCAACGAGGTCCTCGACGTCATCCGCGAACTCGCCACGTCGGGCACCACGTTGATCATCGTCACGCACGAAATGGGCTTCGCCCGCGACGTCGCAGACACCGTGGTCTTCATGGACGAAGGCCAGATCGTGGAGCAAGGCAGTCCCCGGGAGATCTTCGCGAATCCCCGTGAACCCCGGACGCGGAGCTTCTTCTCCAAAGTCATCGAACCAGCTTTCAACATCTGAGGAATCTTTGAAAATGCGAAGCATCAAAACCAGGCTTCTGGCGCTCGCGGTGCTGCCCGCCGTCGTACTCCCGGCGCTCGCCGGGTGCTCCGACCCCGGCGCGTCCGCCGCTGGAGCCAGTCCGTCCGCGAGTGCTGCCCGCAACGGCGTCGTCTACAACACCTCGCCCGAGCAGAACCGCATCCGGGCACAGAAGGACGCCACCGCGGCGGCCGCGGTTCCCGCTGCGATCGGCAAGGACGGCAAACTGACGGTTGCCACCACTGCCGGGTCCATCCCGCTGTCCTTCCATGCGACGGATGACAAGACCCCGATCGGCGTCGAGGTGGACATCGCCCAGCTCGTGGCAGACAAGCTGGGCCTCGCACTGGACGTGCAGGTCACCTCATGGGAGAACTGGCCACTCAAGACGCAGTCGGGCGATTTCGAAGCCGTGTTCTCGAACGTCGGCATCAACAAGGACCGGGTGAAACTGTTCGACTTCTCCACCTACCGCGCCGCGTATATGGGATTCGAAGCCAAGAAGTCGTCCACGTACAGCATCAAGGGCGCGGACGACATCTCCGGGTTAAAGGTCTCGGTGGGCTCGGGCACCAACCAGGAGAAGATCCTCCTGGCCTGGAACAAGGACCTCGAATCCCGCGGCAAGGCGCCCGCAACCCTGCAGTACTACTCCTCCGACGCCGACACCATCCTGGCGCTTTCCTCCGGCCGGACAGACTTGAACATCGCGCCCTACCCGTCCGTCTCCTACCGCGAGAACACCCGGAACGACCTCAAAGTGGTGGGCAAGGTCAACGCCGGCTGGCCCTCCGAAACCCTCGTTGCGGCTACCACCCTCAAAGGCAACGGCCTCGCCCCGGCCATTACGGATGCCCTGAACTCAGCCATCAAGGACGGCTCCTACGGCAAGGTCCTGGAGCGCTGGGGACTGAGCGAGGAAGCACTGCCGGACTCCAAGACCGTGACAGAGGCAAACTTCGTGAGTGCCCCGGCAGGGAAAACACAATGAAGTTCCAGGTGCTCGACATCATTCCGCACCTGAAGAACCCGGTGACGGGGGAAATCGTCTCGACAGCGGAACGGCTCAACCAAGTGGTGCAGACTGCGCGCCGGGCCGAGGAACTGGGTTTTGACAGTTTCGCGGTGGGGGAGCGGCATGCCGGCGAGTTCATCTCTTCGTCCCCGACGACGGTCCTCGCCGCGATCGCGGCCGTCACCGACCGCATTCGACTGCAGACCGGCGTCACCGTCTTGTCGGTGCTCGATCCCGTGCGGGTGGCCGAAGACTACGCCACGATCGATCAGCTGAGCCGGGGCCGCCTGGAACTCGTGATCGGCAAGGGCAACGAAGTGTTGCAGTACCCCTTGTTCGGGCTCTCCCTCGATGATCAATGGGAGCTGCTCGCCGAGAAGTATGGCCTGTTGCGGCGGCTATGGCGTGAGGAGAACGTCACCTGGTCCGGCCGTTTCCGGCCTGCGTTGACCGAAGCAACGACGACGACGCCGCGACCGTTTGCGGGTTCGCCGCGGATTTGGCACGGCTCGGCTACAACCCTAACCTCGGCCGCGCTCGCCGCCCAGTGGGGCGATCCGCTGTTCACCGCCAACGCGATCCAGCCTCGCGAGAACTACAAGATCCTGATCGAGCACTACCGCGAGGAATACGAACGCCGCGGTCACGATCCGCGCCACCAGTACCTCGGTTCGGGTTCCGGCGCCGGCGGAGTGTTCATTGCCGACACCACGCAGGAAGCAAAACGCCAGTTCGGACCGGTTTATGAGGCGTTGACGGTGGGACGCAATGTGCCGGGCAACAATTCGCCGTTCCGGGACATCCACCACGCCGTGGCTGAAGGACCGGCACTGGTGGGCAGCCCGGAACAGGTCATCGACAAGATCCTGAGCTACCACTCGCTCTACGGCCACGATCTCCAATCCATTTCCTTGCCCACCACGCTGCCTTTCGAGCAGCAGCTGGAGATCCTGGAGCGGTTCGCGCTCGAGGTCATCCCGACCGTCCGCGCCGCCGCGCCCACCACCCTGTGGGAGCCAGCGGATCCCTACGGCGGCCGTCCGGAATTCGCCGGAGCAACGTCAACCGACGCAGCCGGAACCGTCACCGCAGCCCACGCAAACCACAGGAGGAATCTTGCCCACGCCCACTGAAACGGCTACGTCCACCACTGCGGCCTTCACCGCCGCCTGGCAGGAATGGCACGCCGAGCACGAGCGCCACCGGGCCGATCCGCACGGATTCCTCGCTGTCACCCATCTGCACTGGCTTGGTTCCGAAGCTGCTCCGCTCGACGGGGTGCCCGGCACCTGGAGTGTGGAGAACGACGTCGTCACTGTGGTTTTGGAACCAGGCGAAAGCCTGCTTCGGGACGGCCGGGAACTCAACACCGACGCCGTCGGGGCCACCGTCGCGTTCGGCCCGATCGCCGAACGCGACGGCATCAACCTCAACGCGGGGGACACGGTCGTCGAACTCGCCAAGCGCGGCGGCGAGTACATCGTCCGGCCGCGGCACCCCGGGAATCCGCTGCTCAACGAATACCGCGGAACGCCCGCATACGCACCGGATGCATCGTTCGCGGTGAACGGTACGTTCGTGCCGTTTGAGGTTCCCCGACCGACCACAGTGGGGGCCGCCGTCGAGGGTATCCAGCACGTCTACGAGGCGCCCGGCGAGCTCCACTTCACCCTCGCGGGCCAGGACTTGGTGCTCACGGCCTTCAACGGACATGCGCCGGGCACACTCTCGGTGCTGTTCACGGATGCGACGTCGGGCAAGACCACCTACGCGGCCAATCGCTCGCTCACGGCGACCCCGGAATCGGACGGCTCCGTGGTGCTCGACTTCAACCGTGCCGTCAACTTGCCGTGCGCCTACACGGACCTTGCCACGTGCCCGCTCCCACCCGCGGAAAACCGGCTGAGCGTGGCCATCGAAGCCGGCGAACAGATCCCTTACGAAAGGCAGGAGCAGCAATGAGCGGCATCTCCCGTCCGGGCCAGCCCGGATTCTTGGCCTTGGAGCTCGACGGCGACGGCGCCCACCCCGCGGCCTGGCGCAAAGCCCGGCATGCCCCGGATGAGTTGCTGAACGGTTCGCGGATCCGGAACACGGTGCTGGCGGCGGAGTCGGCAGGGTTTCATGTGGCGACGTTCGCTGATGGGCCTGGGACTGACGGCTCCGGCGCAAGCGGGCGAGATGTTGCAGGCCGCCTGAACGCCCTTCAGCGCGCCGCGTTCGCGGGTCCCGTCACGAGTTCCATCGTGCTGGTACCGGAACTGGACACGGTCTACACCGAGCCCTTCCACATCTCCACTCAGCTGGCGAGCTTGGACTATGTCTCGGGCGGACGGGCGGGTTGGCTCGTCGCGGCGAGCGGCTCCGCGGAGGAGGCTGCCGCCGTCGGGCGTTCATTTGTTGAAGGTGCCGCCTTGGCGCAGGAGGCCGCGGCGTCGGTGGAAGTGAGCCGGCGGCTTTGGGATTCCTGGGAGGACGACGCCGTGATCCGCGACGTCCCCACCGGTCGGTACCTCGACGTCGACAAACTGCACTACGTCGACTTCGAGACGCCGGCGGATTTCGCAGGGGCCGGGTATTCCGTGAAAGGGCCCTCCATCATTCCGCGCCCGCTGCAGGGGCAATTGCCCGTAGTTGCGCCGGCCGACTTGCTTCCTTCGGACGTCGACGTGGTGCTGGTGTCCGCTCCGACGCCTTCACTTCTCGCCGCAGAGGTTGCGGAGGTGCGTGCCCGTCTCACTGCTGATGGCGCCGGCGCCGCGGTAGTAGCAGAGCTCGACGTCGTCCTTGACTCGCGCGGTCAAAGCGCCTCCGCGCGGCTCGCCGAACTGGACGCGTTTACTCCGTGGTCGAGTTCCCGGGCGCGTTTCGTCGGTACGGCCGCGGAATTGGCGGACTTCCTTGCCAAGTTGCTTGCGGTGGCCGACGGCGTAAGGCTGCATCCGGCTGTGCTGGACGTGGAACTCGAGGAGTTGGGGCAGCTGGTGCTGCCCGAGCTTCGGCGTCGCGGGGTGCTGAAGCCTGTTGCGGAGGGCGGCACGTTCAGGGAGTTGCTGGGCCTTGAGCGGCCGCTGAGCCGGTACGTGAGCCTGGGCACCGAGGCGGGCGTCGCGGTCATTGGCTCGGAAAACTGAGGAGAGAACATGACACAGCACAATCGTGCTAAATTCCAGCCGAGCGGGAAAATCCAGTTCGGAATCTTCTTCCAGGGCGTCAATTCCGGCACCATCTGGAAGACGCCCGAATCCGGTTCGCAAACCGACTTTGAGTCGTTCCGGAGGATCGCCCAGACCGCCGAACGCGGGCTGTTCGCGGCCTTCTTCCTGGGCGAGGGCCTGCGCTTGCGGGAGCACCTCGGTCGTCCCCACGCCCTCGATGTCGCGGGCAGGCCGGACGCGCAGACCATGCTCGCCGCGCTCGCGTCGGTGACGTCCAACATCGGGCTCGTTGCCACGCAGAACACGACCTACAATGATCCCGCCGACCTCGCGCACAGGCTCGCCTCGCTCGACTTGCTCTCCGGCGGCCGCGCGGCGTGGAACGTCGTGACGACGGACAACGCCTGGACGGGTGCCAACTTCCGGCGGGGCGGCTACCTGGACCATGCCGATCGTTACGTCCATGCCGAGGCCTTCGTGGAGACGGCCAAGAAGATCTGGGATTCGTGGGAGGACGGAGCGGTTTCCTCGTCCGTTTCTGCGGATTCCTGGGCGGTTCCCGGCCATACGCGGCGCGTGCACCACTCCGGGCAGCACTATTCCGTGGATGTCACGCCCCGGCTGCCGCGCAGCGTCCAGTACAGACCTGTGTTGTTCCAAGCTGGCGATTCCCCGGAAGGCCGCGACTTCGCCGCCCGCCAGGCTGACGTCATCTTCTCGGCGCACCCGAAGTTCGACGACGCCGTGGAGTTCCGCGCCCATATCGTCGCGCGTTCCCTGGCTGCCGGACGGGGCGCCAACGACGTCCAGATCATGCCGGCCAGCGAGTTCATCCTTGCCGCCACTGATGAGGAAGCACGCGAGAAGAAGGAATGGATCCGAAGCCTGCAGATCGGGCCGCAGCAGGCGGTCGCGTATCTCGAACAGTTCTGGGGGCGGGAGTTGTCTGCATACGATCCCGATGGTCCGCTTCCGGAGATCGATCCGGTGGTGGAGGAGACGTCCGAGACTCGGGGGAGCGGTTTCCACGGCGCCAAGGCCCGGCAACTCGCCGAACAGTGGCGCGCGGAGGCGAAGGAGAAGGGACTGTCCATCCGGCAGTTCGTGAGCTCCAGGACTTCCAGGGTGGACGCGACGTTCACCGGATCCTACACAGCCGTGGCCGATACCTTGGCCGAGTACGCCCGGGTGGGTGCCGTGGACGGCTTCAACATCTCGCCATGGCTCATCCCCACGGGCCTGGACGACATCGTGAACCACTTGGTGCCCGAACTTCAGGAGCGCGGCGTGTACCCCACGGAGTACGTCGGCTCGACCCTCCGCGAGAACCTGGGCCTAGCGACGCCGCTGCGCTCGGGGGCGTTCGAACCGGTACCCGCCGGGGGCGCGCGGTGAGCTTCCGTGCGCGAGTCGCGGCCGCCGTCGTCGGCTTGCAGACCGACGACGGCGGTTCGCGCGACCCGGACGCGGAGCTGGTGCGGCTCCAACTGACCGTGTGGGAACAGTGGCTTTAGGCGAGTGGCTCCGTGTGCTCGCGCAGCCCCCCTTCGCCGTCGAGCTCGGCCACCGTATCGATATTCAGGCGCCTGAGAAACCCGTGATCGTGGCTCACGATGAGCAATGCGCCGCGGTAGGCGTCCAGGGCTTCGGCGAGTTGCTCGACGCTGGCAATGTCGAGGTTGTTTGTCGGCTCGTCGAGGATCAGCAGCTGGGCGGGCGGCTCCGCCAGGAGCATCTTCGCGAGGCTGACCCGGAACCGTTCTCCTCCCGACAAGCTGGAGACCGGGCGATCAACAGTGGATCCCCGGAGGAGGAGTCGCGCGAGTTGGTTGCGGATGTCTCCGGGCGCCGACGCCGGTGCCGCCTCCCGCACGTTGTCCAGCGCCGAGCGGGAATCGTCCAGTCCGTCGAGCCGTTGCGGGAGGTACCCCACCCGGTCGGTCAGCAGCCTTCCGGTGATCCGGCCCGATGATTCTGCGGGGCGCCCCTCGACGAGGTGTTTGAGGAGTGTCGAATTGCCTGAGCCATTGGGCCCCACCAAGGCCACGCGCTCGGGGCCCTGGATGACAATCGTCCGGGAACCGTCGCTCAGCTCGGCGATCCGGCGGCTCCGCGGCACATCGGGATCGGGGAGACTGAGGTGGATGTGCTCAACCTCCCTGACCCTCGCGTCGGCGGCGTCGACGGCGGCCTGGGCTGACAGCACTTTGTCTTCGAGGGTCGAGCGCATCGAGCCGGCAGATGCTTGCGCCTTGCTCGCACGGTTGCCGGCCAGGATCTTCGGGATGCCGCCGCTGGCCTGGGTCTTCTTCGCTGCGCGCTCGCGGCGGGCAAGCTTCGTTTCGGCTTCGACGCGTTGTTTCTTCTCGACCTTCAGCGCTTGCTGGGCGCTGCGGGCTGCCTGGATGGCGGAGGCCTGCTCCTGCTCGCGATGTTCGGTGAAAAGGCTGTAAGGGCCACCAAATACGTCAAGTTTGCCGGAGTGAAGCTCAGCGGTGGAGTCCATGTGCTCAAGCAACTCGAGGTCGTGGCTGACCACCACGAGGGTGCCCGGCCAACTGTCGACGAAGTCGGCAAGTTTGGCCCGGGTGCGCCGATCAAGGTTGTTGCTCGGCTCGTCGAGAAGCGTAACCGGGGTTCGGCGGATGCGCAGTCCGGTCAGTGCGATGAGCATCGCTTCGCCACCCGAGACCTCGCCGACCCGTCGGTTGAGATCGTCCGCGGAGAAGCCGATTTCGTGGAGGGCCTCGTCTGCCCGGGACTCAAGGTCCCAGTCGTCGCCGATTGTATCGAAATGGCGCTCGTCAACGTCGCCGGCCTCAATGGCATGGAGCGCCTTGAGTGTGCCGTCGATGCCGAGCAGCGCGGCGACCGTCGTTTGGTGCCCGAGGGTCAACGTCTGGGGGAGGTATCCGACGTCGCCGACGGTTTCGACGCGCCCCAGGGTCGGCTTCAGCTTGCCGGCGATCAGACGGAGCAGGGTCGATTTTCCTGCACCATTGCGGCCGACTAGTCCAGTCCGGCCCGTGGTCATAGCGCCATTGAGCCGGTGAAGAGCGGGGCTGCCGTCAGGCCACTCGAATGACAGGTCGTGCAAGGTGATGGCTGATTGTGCTGACATGAGACACATTCCTTTGGTTCTTGCCCATCAGGGGGCGCAGTCATGGGTCAACGTGCTCTCTCCGGGGCGCGAAAACGCGCGCTACTTCGGAGGGCACTGCACCTGACGTACGGAGCTATCAGCTCGGACGCAGGGAATCGCGCCTGCGGACAACTGAAAGCGAGATTTCTCACCGGGTGCGCATGAGCGCAAACAACCGGGCGGCCACCGAACGTCAGGTGGCTAGGCTCTGTCGACCTCAATCTCCATAGCCAAAACCATAACCGCAATTTTCTTGAGCGGCCAATTGGGGATGAGTGTCGGCATTCATCACGGTGGTTCCCATGGAGGCCCTAAACGGTGAAGACCGCGGGCGGTGGTCATCGGGACACCTTTGGGGCCGAGAAGCCTTAGTGCGTCCTCGAATTTTCAGGGCTGCCGGGCGCCCTGAAGTGTAGCGTTTAGGGCGCCTTCACCGGGCACTTTTGCGGGCGGGTCATACGGGAATCAGAGAGTACCTGCTTTATGGCTTTCTTGAAGGGAAGGGATGAAGGTGTCGAGCTGGCAGGTGGGGGACCGGCTTACAGGCGGATCGAACTAGCGAATCTCGGTCCTCTATCCTTGGTCATGGACCCTCGTATGGCCGCCTAGACGGGGAAGGTCCGGCGGATGCCTCGCGCTACTGGGTCCTGTCGATCAGGAGGGAGCAGGATGAAGCTTGTCAGCGCTGACGGTTCAAGCCTTGAGCTGACCGTCGATGCCTATCAGTTTCCCGTGACCGAGAATGCGCCCTTTGGCAAGGATTGGGACAGCAACTGGCTCTATGTCCGCGGGAGTGTGTCGCTTCCGGACGGGCGAACCCACCAGTTCAGGGATCCGTGCCTTACTACCTGGGAGGCTAGGCATCTCCTCGAATGGCTCACGGCCGTCCGTCGCGGCGAAATTACAGGCTCACCAGACAATGAGCCAAGTTTGGACTTCACTGAGCCCGGTATTTCCTTCGGTCTCGAACGGATAGCCATCGATGCGGTTGTACTTCGCGTCTACCTCTCGTACGAAGCCGAACCATCATTCGTCCTAACAGGAGCTCACGGCCACCTGCAAAACTACGTGTGCCTAACGATGACCCTCGCCGAACTCGGCACTGCAACTGCCGAGTGGGAAGCAGAGATACGGGCATATCCGGTGCGCTAGCCGCAACTCTTTGTGGCCATTCGCCGGCATGACCCCAGGTTGCACCCGACAGAGGCAGTCCTCGCAGCGTCCGGTAAAGGGATCCTTTACCGGACACTTGCGTCCGGATTCAGTGTCCTTCACCGGTTGATAGATGCCGCGGGCGGCTCTTCGCGTGCGAAGAGCCGCCCGATCCTCACCACTAGCAGGGTGAATGCGAGCTCCACGGCAGCGAACTCAATGTCGAATTCGCCTCGCGGCCACGTGATCACGCTGTGAACGAAAGACTGATCCTGGATCTTCAGTTCGTCGCCGAGCACCTCGAACGCGGTGCCAGCCTCGCCGAAACCCGCCTCAACAACAGAGAGGCTGGCACCAAAGTAGCTGGCCTAAAACCACTCATAACCCACTTGGGTGTCGCCGATCAATGCCCGGAGCTCGACGACGTCACTATCGACCTGGCCGAGCAAGTCGATAACACTGTCATGGACGTTGACGTCAATGAGCTTCTCGGCTCCGGAGTGGAGCACGGGCCGGATAGACTGGCGGGCCCCAACCACTGACGCCCCTGTTCCGCCCGAGGGCCTTAGCTCTGATTCGAAGTCATCGTGCAGTCCCGGTGTCAGTGGGAGAAGTTTGCTGAGATTTCGGCGAGGGTGCGCCCCTTCGTCTCAGGCGCGAGCCATTGCGAGAGGACTGCGCCGAGTAATGCGACGGCGGCGGCTACGATCATGCTTGGGCCCAGGCCGATGTTGCTGATCGCCCATGGCAGGGCGAAGGTGCCGAGTGCGGCTCCGATGCGGCTGAAGGCCGCGGCGAAGCCCATGCCGATGCCGCGCAGGTGGCCGGGGAATACCTCGGCCGGATAGACCTGGGTCATCGTGGTGTAGCCGGCATTGAAGAAGGAAAAGGCGAGAAACAGTACGAGCACGAGGATCGCTGGTGCGTTCGCCCAGACTCCGATGATTAGCAGGATGCCTGCGCAGAGCCACTGCCCGGGCACGGTGAGGATTCGGCGGCCGAGCTTGTCAATCAGAAGTACGGTGGTGACAACACCCGCGGCCGCAAGTGCGGACAGGCCGACTCCACCGGTCCAGCCGCCGAAGCCGAATTGGTTGAGCACGTCGTCGGCGAAGGTCGCGATCGCGAAGTACGGAGTGACCGCGCAGAACCAAAAACCTGAGGTGAAGAGGGTGGTGCGCCAGTACTGCCTCGAGAACAGCATTCCGAAGGAGGCGCCCTTGATTTTGGTCCTATTCTGCGCCGCTTGGGCCTCTTGGATCATCCTCAGATCGATCTCTTCGGTGATGCTGTTGTGCATCTGGGGCGATTCGACGTATCTGCGCGCGATCGCGAGTGCTTCCTCACGCCGTCCCTTGGTAATGAGCCAGCTCGGCGATTCGGGGAGGCCCAAACGGGCGAGGAACAGGACGAATGCGAGTATCGTGCTCGTGCCGATTACGAGGCGCCATGGGGTGCCGGCGTCGTGCAGGAGCGTGCCGATGATGAATGCCATCATGAAGCCGACGTACCAGGCGATCAGAGTCAGCCCGAGCAATCGCCCGCGGAGCTTTGGAGGGGAGAACTCTGATAGCAATGGCCCACCGATTGAGTACTCGCCGCCGATCGCGACACCCATGAAGAACCGGATGATGGCCAGCTGGATCACGGCCCCTTCTCCGGAGGTTACGAAGAACTGGGCCGCTGAGGCGACCAGGAACAGGCCCATGTCCACGAGGAACATGGGCTTGCGTCCGAACTTGTCAGTAGCCCAGCCGGCCAGCGGGGAGCCGACGAAGATACCAACCAGCGGGCCTGCAGCGATCATGCCCAGGGATAGTGCGTCGAGCTGGAGGTCTGACCGCATGAGTCCGCTGACGGGGCCGATGATTCCGAGGATGTAACCATCGAGGAACATCCCGCCGATGAAGACACCGACAAGCCGCACCATGAAGCGGCGTTTGAACTTGGAGCTGGTCTCTCTTGATATGGAGGTGTCGACGGAGGCCGTCGTCCCGGTCGGATAGATCATTGAGATTTGTTCCCTTCTGACTTCAGCGCAAACCGCTGACGCAGTTTCCTAGACGCACGGACAGCCGCAGCCCTTAGCGACCGGTGGACGAAGCCGACTGGCTTGACGCCAGACGATATGGCCCGCAGGACTCGCGAGCTGATTTCGTCGTTATGTATCACTGCTGCCAAATGTGACATATGACTCATATATCAGAGAACTCTAAGGGTGCGATCCTCACCCGGTCAAGAGTTTGATGTGTTAATTGCTTGTATCCGTCGACTCACGGGGGTCTGTCTGGACCGGCGCAGGTTCCGTGCCGCAGTCATACGAGTTGCGGAGGCGCGTAGTGGACCGCCTCGAATTCGGTCGGCGTGGCCATTTGCGATGGCTGCCGCGGAGCCTGCAGATCTTTGGGCCCCAGAAGCATGACACCAAACGTCCCTGACTACGACTCGTAGTGCCCGGTGCGGGATCGGCTTACGGGCACCAAGGGTGACATGTATCCGCCGCGAATAACCCCCTTCGTCGTGGCATTGAGGTGTTCTTTGCCCCGTGCGGCAAAATGGCAGGATGCCTCTTGCCAATCTGCTCGCCAGCCTTAGAACACTTCCTGAATCGGGATCGCGAGACGCGTATCTGCGGTTCCTGGACGTAGTGGGGGACGCCGCGTTGCGTCGAAATGGTGGGCCGGAGCATGTCACGGGGTCCTGCTTCGTGTTTTCGCCCGAATTCGATCGTGTTCTCCTGTGTTTCCATCGCAAGGGGCAGTTCTGGGTGCAGTTCGGCGGTCACGTCGAGTCCAACGACGCCTCGGTGGCGGAAGCTGCACAGAGGGAGGCCCGCGAGGAGTCCGGAATTGATGACCTGCTCCTGCTTTCTCCAGCGATCGTGGATCTTGACCGACACGATCTGCATGGGGGATTCTCATGTACCGCCCACTGGGATGTGGGGTTCGCCGCGGCCGCAGACCCGGATGCGGAGATCGCCGTGAGTGATGAAAGCGAGGACGTCCGCTGGTTCCCGATCAATGAATTGCCAGTTCAAGTGCCGGCAGGCTTCTGCGCGCGCTTGGAACGCGCCCGGCGAACTGCGATGTCACTGAGTGGGACAAGGATCGGTTAGCAGTGCACGACAAGTTCGGTGTTGAGGCGGCCATTCGTGATGTGTCCGTTGCACACATGACAGAGGACGGACTCTTGACCTGGTTCCGCACCGAATGGCTCTTGGATCCGCGCCCGCTGGCGGCGGATGTGTGGGTGTTCTCGCCGGACTTCCAACGGATACTCGTCGTTCAGCATCGCTGGCGCGGCCTCGTGCCTCCTGGTGGACGAGTAGAACTGGGCGAGACGCCGCGCGAGGGGGCAGTCCGCGAACTTGCGGAAGAGACGGGGATTGAACTCCTTATTGCCGACCGCCCGGCTTTCGCGGCTGCCCGCTCACACCGGTCAGACTGGTCAGCGACACTGAACTTGTCCTACTGGGCGATCGCCGACCCCGCGACCGAGCTCCTGCCGGAGGAGGGCCAACCCGCTCAATGGGTCGATGTTCGCTCGGACTGGCGAACGTTCCACAAACCGGATGCGGCCGTGATTGCCCGGTTTGCAGAACAACAGAGCAGGTAGTGGCGGCTGCCGAGGCCACTTGTCGCGACCCCAACAATTGCGAAGGCATAACTCTGGGCGATCACGCGCTATGTCGCTCGTCGACGCTAGCGTTGGACCATGTCCCTACTGATCCGTCCTTCGATTGCTTTGCATGCGGCGTGGCTAGAGGCGCACGCGGAATGGGGTGACGGTCTCCATGAGGATGGTTTCGGTTTAGTTGAGACTGACGATGTCCGATCGGGGGAAGGATTCCGCGTGTTCGTCGATCGGCTCTTGGTCAAGGAAGCGTCGCTTGGCCACGACGGTGGCACCTTTCGGTGGATCGTCGCGGACGGCGAAGTCCTCGGGGGAATCGCTCTGCGCCACGAATCCGCACACGACGTGGACGTGCTGGGACACGTGGGCTACGGCCTCCGGCCGTCCGCCAGAGGCCGCGGCGTCGCCGTTGCCGCGCTCCGGGAAATGCTGTGTCTGGCGAAGGCTCGCGGCATGAATCGAGTGCTGTTGGCTTGCTTCGTGGACAACGTTCCCTCGGTAAAGACTATTGAACGTTGCGGAGGCGTTCTGGATCGAGTCGTCACGACAGAGCGAGGACAAGTCGGACGCTACACGATCAGGCTTTCATAGCGTCCAGCGATTGATGAGGGCGGCGCTGCGACCATGAACACGTCCACCGGATCCTCGGTCTCCAGGACAAAGCCGTGGCGTTCGTAGAGGCGTCGGGCTGGGCTGCCCTGGAGCACGTTGAGCCGGAACGGCCGGTGGTCCTTGGACTCGCCCATGACCCGCCGGAGCACGCCGGCCCCAAGCCCTTGCCCCTGGAACTCCGGACTGAGGTAAAAGTGCTCGATCCACAGCGCATCGGGTTCCGGGCGGACAGCGATGACACCGGCAGCGTGCCCTTCCACGGCAATGACATAGGTGTGTTCCGGCAGGAACGCATTCAAGAACCGCTCCCGCACCCGGACCGTATCCCAGCGGCCAAGCCGCTCCAAATCCGGACGCATGACGACGGCGCGCAATTCCGCGATCCACCGGGCATCGGCGGGCCGCGCGGGACGGAGCGAGAATTCAGCAGCCACTGGACTATTCAACCTCATCGACGCGTCAAGAGCTGAGCACCCGCACCGCGTTCCCGCGCACCCACGCGCGGACGTCCTCGAAGGCCTCGCCGTAGAAGCGGGCGTAGCTTTGCGACGTGACGTAACCCAAGTGCGGAGTCAGCACGGTGCGCGGGGCCGTGAGGAGGGGGTGGTCCGCCGGCAGGGGCTCGACGTCGTACACGTCGAGGGCCGCGCCGCCGAGCCACCCCTCGTTGAGGCCGCGGAGGAGCGCGGCTTCGTCCACGATCGGCCCGCGGGCTGTGTTCACCAGGACGCCTTCCGGGCCGAGGAGCCGCAGTTCGTCCTCCCCGACGAGCGCCCGGGACCGTTCCGATAACCGCACGTGGACACTAACGACGTCGGCCTCCCGGAAGAGGGCTTCCTTGCTCACTTTCCGTGCGCCTGCATCGGCGGCGGTCTCTTCCGTGAGATTGGGACTCCAAGCAATGACATCCATGCCGAACGCCTTGCCGTAGCGGGCGATTTTGCTCCCGATCTTGCCGAGTCCCAGCACCCCTAAGGTCTTCCCGGACAGCTCGAAACCCACGGTGGATTGCCAGTGGCCAGAGCGGAGCCGTCGATCCTCGAACGGCACATTGCGAGCGAAAGCCAGGAGCAGGGCCCAGGTCAGCTCGGGCGCCGCGGCGGGTGAGCCGCCCGTCCCACAGACCGTGATGCCCTGCTCCCCGGCCGCGCGCACATCGATGGCTGCGTTGACCATTCCAGTGGTGACCAAGAGTTTCAGCTTCGGCAGTTGCCGGAGGATCCCGGCGTCGAAAGTGGTCCGTTCCCGCATGGCCATGATCATGTCGAAGTCGCGGAGGGCATCCACGGCGTCCGCCAAAGGCTCCGTGAAAACGGTGACATCGACGCCGTCGTTCGCGAGCTCAGCCCACGGCGCGTAGTCGTAAGCCACAGCTTGGTAGTCGTCGAGGATGGCAAGGCGCTGGCCCATGGAATTCCCTTTCGCTTGTCCGGATCGCGGTTCCGGATACGTGGAAAGGTACACCCCGCAGCTGGCCCTAGCTCTTCGGCAGGCCCGGCGGGTTCAGTTCCGATTTCTGGATTGCCTCCGCCGAAAGGCCCCAGCGGTCCAGGATCTTGCCGTAGGTGCCATCCTTGATGAGCGAGTTCAGGCCTGCCTGCGCTGCCGCCGCGAACCCGTTGCCCTTCTTGGTGGTCACCGCGATACTCGCCTTGAGTGGCCACCCGCCGTCAACCAGGCCCACGTTCTTTGTCTTGCCGTCTGTCTGCGACTTGTAGGATGCGGTGGCGTTCGGCCCGAACGTGAGGTCCGCACGGCCCGACTGAAGCGCCAGCGTGGAGGCGGAGTCGTCGTCGTAATACTGGAACTCAACCGGCTTCAAACCGTTCTTCTTGTTCTCGGCGTCCCAACGCAACAGGATTGCTTCCTGGTTGGTGCCCGAGCCCACAATGATCCGCTTGCCCGCCACGTCCGGAGCCGAGTCCACCTTCGTGATGGAGCTGTCGCTCTTGGCGTAGAAGCCCAGTTTGTCCTCTCGGTAACTGGCGAAGTCGAACTTGAGCTTGCGCTCTTCCGTCACGGTGACGTTAGAGATGACGGCCTCGTACTTGCCCGATTCCACGCCCAGCGGCCAGTCGGCCCAGGCCGTCGGGACAATGTCCGCCTTGAGTCCCAGGGATTCCGCCAGCGCGACGGCGATGTCCACCTCGTTACCTACCGGCGTCTTGTTGTCCGTTGCATAGACGGCCAGCGGTGCGGCGAATGGGCTTACCGCGACGGTCAGCTTGCCGTCCGCCTTGACCGACTGGGGAACCAAGGCGGCGGCTTCTGGCGAGACCTGCACGGGAAAGCGGTTCTGCTCGGGCGCCAGATTGAAGGTTTTGCCCGCGGAAGCGGACGACGACGGCGCTGACGCGGCTGAGGCGCCCGGGTCCGAGCACGCGGCAAGGCCGAGAGTCGTGGTTACGGCGAGTGCCAGTGCGGCGCCTGTTTTGAGGCGTGAAATAGCCATGGAGTCCCCTTCGAAAGTGATGGATGGAGTGCGTTGCTGCAACTATCCGGCAGGGCCCAGCACCGGTCAAAGCGCTCTGAAACGCTGGGATACAGGGGTTAACGGAGGTTCATTCGAGGTCCCGAAGGGTCACATAAGAGCCACGGTGTAGGCTCTCCCACACAACCGCCGACACGTGAGGAGATTTTTCGTGAGCAACGAGCAAACCCCGGTCAATCAGGCGCTGGATTCCTACGCGGCTGCTGTCCACGCGAAGGACGTCGAAGCATTCGCGGCGCTCTACGACGACAACGTCCACATCTACGATTCCTGGGGGCAATGGCAATACACGGGAATCGAGGCTTGGCGGTCGATGGCGAGCGAATGGTTCTCTTCGCTCGGCGATGAGCGCGTACGGGTCGAATTCAACGACGTGCGGTCCGTCGCAGGGGAGGACGTGGCTTTCGGGCATGCGGCCGTGACCTTCGCCGGGATCTCGGCCGACGGGGAACGGCTCCGGGCGATGACCAACCGCTTCACCATTTGCCTTGAGAAGAAGGACGACGCCTGGAAGATCTCCCACGAGCACTCTTCCTTGCCCATCGATATGGAAACCGGCAAAGGCATCTTCGCGAGCTGAGACGGAACCCACGCAAGCCGGAGAAATAACCCGGGCGCCGCCGTCGTTGTCGCAAGAGTGGCCGGGAAACCAGCCCCTTGAACGAAACCACCTTCGAAAGGCCGGCATCACGTGACTGTTCCCCTCTCCATCCTCGACCTGGCAATCATCGGCAAAGGCCAGACGGCGGCGGAGAGCTTCGCCGGGAGCGTCGCCATGGCGCAACTGGCCGAACGGCTCGGCTACCGGCGGATCTGGTACGCGGAGCACCACAACATGGGCTCGATCGCTTCCTCGGCCACGAGCGTGCTGATTGCCCACATCGCGGCCAACACGAGCACCATCCGGCTCGGTGCCGGCGGCGTCATGCTTCCCAACCACTCGCCGCTCACCATCGCGGAGCAGTTCGGCACCCTTGAGACGCTGCACCCTGGCCGCATCGACCTCGGCCTTGGACGGGCGCCAGGCAGTGACCAGAACACAATGCGAGCACTCCGCCGCGATCCCATGGCCGCGGACACCTTCCCGCAGGATGTACTGGAGCTGCAGGGCTACCTCACGGGACCCACGCGCATCCAGGGCGTCGAAGCCACGCCTGGAAAGGGCACCAACGTGCCGCTCTACATCCTCGGCTCCTCCCTGTTCGGGGCGCATTTGGCGGCGCAGCTCGGCCTGCCCTACGCCTTCGCCTCGCACTTCGCGCCCAACGCGCTGCAGGACGCCGTCGCCGTCTACCGCCGCGAGTTCAAGCCGTCCGAGCAGCTGCAGGAGCCCTACGTGATAGCGGGCGTCAACGTGGTGGCCGCAGATTCGGCGGGAGAAGCCCAACGGCTCTTCCTCGAGGTCAAGCGGGACCGCGTCTCCCGATTCCTGGGCGGCGGACGCGAATTTACCGACGCCGAAGCGGACCTCATCCTCGACTCGCCGCAAGGCCAGCACATCGCGCAAATGGTCAAGTACTCCGCCGTGGGCACGCCGGAAGTGGTGCGCGATTACCTTGACGAGTTTGCCCGCCACGCTGATGCCGACGAACTGATCGTTGCCCACCAAAGCACGGGCACGGAGCAGCGCCTGCGGTCCGTGGAGCTGGTTGCGGAAGCCGTGGGGCTGACCCGGGTTTAGCGAGCACGCGGAGGATGGCTGTTGTGCCGATCCAACGTAACTAAAGCAAACTCGTTACACCCCGGCAATACGCGGGTCATGGAGGCGAAACCCGGCGGGCGGAAACTGGACGAATCCACCCCGGAAGGATCGTCCCCATGGCTACTCCGCTCAATTTGTCCGTGGCCGATTCGGCGCTGCTGACAAAATCGCTTCCGCTGGGTCTCCTGCGGACGGCAGTCCAATCCGAGGCCGCCCACGATGGAATCACTCCGGAGTTGCTCGCGGAGCTGAGGATGCTGGCCCGCACTCCGGGGCTCCTAGTGGCCTGCAACTACGGTGGAACCCTTTGCGCCGCGGAAGGCGTGTCCACTGAGACACTCCCGTTGGGGAGTGCCGCCGTCGCTCTCCGGGCACTGGCAGCGCTGCCGAACACGCACACTGCCGTCATCTCCGGCAGGTCGCTGCGGGACCTTGCCGCGGTGTCACGGCTTCCTGCGGAAGTCCACCTGGTCGGTTCGCACGGCGCTGAGTTCGACATGACCTACGCGTACAGCATCTCGATGGCCACAGAAGCCGTCCTTCAACAGGCAGCCACCGCACTCAACGAATCCATCGGTTTCGAAAAGGGCATCAGCATTGAGCGTAAGCCAGTGGCCGTAGCCATCCACACCAGGCCGGCCACTCCTGCCGTCGTGGCACGGGTGACGCGCGAGGCGCACCAGATCGCCCGCGAATTGGGCCTGTTTTTCATTGTGGACGGATCCGTGCTGGACCTGTCCATCGTGGAACCCTCCAAAGACGCCGCGCTGGAGCATCTGCGCACACAGTTGGGGGCCAGCGCGGCCCTGTTTGCCGGCGACGCGGACAGCGATGAGCTCGCGATCGCCACCTTGCGGGGCCCGGATCTTGGCCTGCACGTCGGAGACGGAGAAACCAAGGCTCGCCACCGCTTGCCGGACCCGCAATCCTTCGCCAAAGTGCTCGCCATCCTGTTCGAACTCCGCCGTGCGTGGCTGTTCGGCGAGGACGCGGTGGGGCTGGAGCGGCATTCGATGATCGGCAACGGGACCTCGACAGCGCTACTCACCCCGGAGGCCAAGATCTGCTGGATGAGCCATCCCCTCCCGGATTCCGGCTCCTTGTTTGCGCACATCCTTGGTGGCGACCCGGCCGGCCACTTCAGCGTGGAACCGGTCAAGACGTCGAAGGTGCTGGGCCAGCGCTATGTGGACAACACCATGATCGTGGAGACGCGCTGGGCGGACGTCACGGTCACCGACTATCTTGAGCCGGCACCGGACGGCATCACCAGCCTGGTCCGTGTCCTGTCCGGAACCGGCAGCGCGCGGATTGTCTTCGCACCGCGGCCGGACTACGCCAACGCCCCGTTCAACATGGAAATCCGCGGCGAAGAGTTGCACGTCGTCGGCACCTCGGATCCCATCATCCTCTTCGCCCCCGGGGTGTCCTTCACAGTCACGAGCGACGGAAAGCACGGCACCGCTACCGCGGAAGTCAGCCTCGCGTACGGTCCCGTCGTCATGAACCTGAGGTGCGGAGACACGGAGCCGACGTCGCCGGACCCCGCCGGGGAGCTCGCCCGGCGGGCCGCCGTCGCGCACCAATCCAGGCAGTGGGTCCGTGGGCTGGAACTGCCCGACATGAAACCGTCGTTGGTGCGCCGTTCGGCACTGGTCCTGAAAGCGTTGGTGCACGAGCCGACCGGGGCGGTCCTCGCGGCGCCAACAACGTCGCTGCCGGAAGGGATCGGAGGCACCCGCAACTGGGACTACCGCTACTGCTGGCTCCGCGACGGCTCCATGACGGTTAATGCGCTGGTGGACCTGGGTTCCACCGAGGAGGCAGATGGTTTCCTCCGCTGGCTCGGCCGCATCCTTGAGAACGCGCCTGGTCCGGAATGGCTTCACCCCTTGTACTCCGTGACCGGCTCCCCGTTGTCCACGGAAGCCATTATCGAGAGCCTGCCCGGTTACGCCGGCTCGCGGCCCGTGCGGATCGGGAACGCCGCCGACCACCAAGTGCAGCTGGACGTTTTCGGGCCGATCGCCGAACTCATCCAGACCCTCAGTGGACGCCGCGGCATGCTGCCGGACGAACACTGGAAACTCATGGAGCAGATGGCGTCGGCCGTGCTGGCCCGCTGGCACGAACCCGACCATGGCATCTGGGAAGCCCGGCGCGCGCCTCGGCACCATATCTACACCAAGGTGATGTGCTGGGTGACCCTGGACCGGGCCATGCAGACGGCGGTCCGGTTCCGACGCCCCATCGGGGCCGAGTGGGAGGAAACGGCAAACATCATCCGCGCTGAAGTCCTCCGCGAGGGCTGGGATGAATCCGCGAGCTCCTACACCGTGGCCTACGACAGCCCCGACCTGGACGCGGCGGTGCTCCACATCGGACTCTCGGGCCTGCTGGACGTCCGCGACCAGCGCTTCCTGGACACCGTCACCGCCGTCGAGCGGGAACTTCGGGTGGGTCCCACCGTGTTCCGGTACAGGTACGACGACGGCCTGCCGGGTTTGGAGGGCGGGTTCCACATCTGCACCACCTGGCTGATCGAGGCGTATCTGGCTGTCGGTCGGCTGGACGATGCGCTTGAGTTGTTCAATCAGCTCGTGGCCCTCTTCGGCCCGACCGGTCTGCTTCCCGAGGAATTCGACCCGGGCACCGAGACCCACCTAGGCAATCACCCGCAGGCGTATTCGCACCTGGGCTTCATCCGCTGCGCGCAGCTCCTCGACAGGTACCTCGACTCCGTGGACGAAGAGTAGGAATTATTTAGGTGAGCAGGAGGGCCACTGCGATCATTGCGGGGACGGCCACCACCGTGGTGATCAGGACCGTATCCTTGGCCACGGTGATTCCTGTGTTGTAGCGGCTCGCAGCCACGAATACGTTCTGCGCAGTGGGCAGGGCCGCTGTGACCACCACGGCGAACAAGGCATGCGCCTCCAGGCCCAGCGCGAAGCGGGCGAACAGGTACGCCATCGTGGGGTGGACAAACAGCTTGAAGCCGCTGGCCAGCAGGGCATCCGTCCGGCGGCCCGTGTCCTTTTGCAAGGGACGTGAGCCGTTAAGGCTCATCCCGAACGCCATGAGCATTGCGGGAATGGCGGCGCCGCCTATCAAATGGATCGGCTCCATGATGAGCGAAGGCACCTGCCAGCCCGTCCCAGCCACCACCAAACCGAGGGCGGATCCTACGATTATCGGGTTCCGGACGATCATCAGGACGAAGCGCAGGGGAGTGGTGCGGTGGCTGCTGGTGCTGGCATCGAGCGCCATCAGGTACATAGGCGTGAAGAACGCGAGCTGGAAGATTAGCAGCGGCGCCACATAGCTGGCGTCGCCCAGGACGAACACCGCGATAGGGATGCCGAGGTTCGCTGAGTTGGCCAAGGAAGCGCTCATGGAGGACATGAGCGATTCGGGCAGGGAGCGCTTGAGCCAGAACTTCACGATGACGAAGAACAAACTGCCTGTGGCGACCGCACCCACCGCCGTGACAAGGAGCGGGGCGGCAAAGATGTCGTGGAGACGGGCCTTGCCCAGGGTTTCAAAGAGGAGCGCAGGGCTCGCGACGAAGAAGGTCAGGCCGCTGAGGACCGAACGCGCATTGTCCCCCAGGATCCCGCGCTTGCCGACGAACATCCCCACCAGAATGATGGCCCACACCACGAAGAACCCGGAAAGGACGCCCAGCACTACGGCATCCGGAGGGGGACGGGCGCGGAGCGGCGTGGGTTCACAGTCCCAGCCTAAATCAGCTTTATTCGCCTGTAAGGTTCGACGGCGGCATGTTCCGCCATGTGGACCGCGTAAGGAGGTGCCCCGCGACTAAGGGGAGTCTAGTTCAGCTGTGCGTTGTTGAGGGCATGAGGCGGGCGCATGATGCCCGGAGTAATGCCTTCGGCTGGATCACTGCCGAGCTGGACGATTTTGTTGGCCCTGTCCACATGGACAACCTTGGGCTGGTAAGCCTTGGCCTCTTCGGTGGTCATCTCGGCATAGGTGATGAGGATGACGACGTCGCCCACGTGCACGAGGTGCGCTGCGGCACCGTTGATGCCAATGACTCCGGAGCCGCGTTCGCCGGCAATGGTGTAAGTTTCCAGGCGCGCGCCATTGGTCACGTCAACAATGGAGACGAGCTCGCCGGGGAGAATATCCGCGGCATCCAGCAGATCCAGGTCGACCGTCACTGAACCTACATAGTGCAGATCGGCATGGGTCACCGTGGCGCGGTGGATCTTGGACTTAAACATTGTGCGGTTCATAACGTGACAAGTTTAGCGCGTGGCCGCCCGATCGCCGGGTGATGCCTGACACAGCCTAGGCCTTGGCCGTGGCCTTTCTTGCCTGCCGCCTCTTCAGGGAGCCGTAGCCGGCGAGCAGTTTCGGGACAACCAGGTAGACGGCTGCAGGAACCACAACGAGGGTCAGGACGAGGGCGCGCAGCGCGGGGTGCCAGGACTCCGTGAGCGGAGCGAGGATCGTCATGCCGATCGCGACGAGGGGGAAGATGGCCAGCCACGTGATGGCGGCACGCATGTGTACTGAAGGCGTGTGCACGGAAGGCAGGTGCGCAGAGTGCGGAGCGGGCGCGGGAACCGGCGCAACCGCGGCGCTATCCGCGGGTGCGGAAACGGGGATTTGGGTGCTCATGACATTCTCCAACTAATTGGTTGCTTTCGGCGTGAGTTCAGACTAGACCTCGCCATCAAAAACTGCAACTACTTGGTTGGAATCTGTTAAGGTGGACACATGGCATGGGATACCGAGCGGACCAAGCGACTCCTCCTTGAGGCAGCGACTGCCGAGTTTTGCCAATTCGGACTCGCCGGCGCCAGGGTGGACCGCATCGCTGCTGCGGCCGGAGTCAACAAGGAACGCATCTATCAGTACTTCGGCAAGAAAGATCTTCTCTTCGACGCCGTGATCGCGTCCCAGCTCAGCAAAGTGGTGGACGAAGTCCGCATCGAGGGCGCTGGTCCCGAAGCCTTGGCCGATTACGCCGGACGCCTGTTCGATCATCACCACCAGGACGCCACCCTTCCAAGGCTGCTGTTTTGGGAGGGTTTGGAACGGGGCGAATATGTGGTGAACCGTCCGGACCGGGCCGCGAACTGCAGGAACAAGGTTGACGGTGTCATCCGAGCCATGCCGGGGACGTCCAAGGAAGATGCGGCCGATCTGATGCTCACCATCATTGCGTTGTGTGACGCCTGGCCGGTACTGCCCGAGCTGGATGGCCTCATGGCCGGCAGCAAGGGGCCAATGAGGGCGGAGCGGCGCCGGAAGGCGATCGTCCGGACCGTCCTTCTCGCCGCGCAGGCGCTAGCTACGCCTGCTTATTGAGTGTTCTACCGATGATCGCCTGCGTCAGTGCGTCCACCACCTCGGCGTTCGCCAACGGGTTGCGGATCAAGGTGAAGTCGACGTCACCCACGGGCGGGAGGTCGAAGCGTTTGGTGATCACAGTGAGGTCCTCGGGAACCAGCGACGACGGCATGACGGCGACGCCGATGCCCGCACGCACCGCTGCCAGGACGCCGGCGATCTGCTTGGTCGAGCAGGTGACCCGCCACGTCCGGCCCATGGCCTCCAGCGCGTCGATGGCCAGTTTCCGGCTGACGCTCGGGGCCGGATAGCAGATCAGCGGCACGGGGCTGGACGGGTCCAGCACCGTTTGTTCGACCCCGACCCAGGCAAATTTGTCGTGCCGGACCACCGTGCCGTCCTTCGCCTCCCCCACCCACTTCACGAAGACGAGATCCAACTGGCCCGCATTGACGCGTTTGTAGAGCTGGTCGCTCTGGCTGACCGTGAGTTCCAGGTTGATCTGGGGGTACAGCTGCCGGAACTCGCGCAGGATCCGAGGCAAGCCTGTGATGGCGAGATCGTCGGCGGTTCCGAACCGGAGGCGGCCTCGCATCGCGGAGCCGGAAAAGTACCTCGCCGCGGAATCGTGCGCGGAGAGGATATTGCGGGCAAAGCCTGCCATGGCGTCGCCATTGTCCGTGAGCCGGACATCCCGGGTGTCGCGGGCTACAAGCGCCCGTTTGGCCGCCGTCTCCAGCTTTCTCACATGCTGGCTGACCGTGGGCTGTGCCAAGCCGAGGCGCTCGGCTGCCTTCGTGAAACTCAAAGTCTCGGCCACGGCCAGGAAGGACCGCAGCTGCACGGGTTCGAACACGGGACTCCTTGAATAGCTAGGTTCACCGCCGCTCACGCCGGTGTATTGCACTTCGCAATGCTAGTTATACGGCCAATTCACTTCCATAATCACCGCGGCCAACCCTAGCGTTAAAGGCATCCCAGCGAAACGTCTATCCAAGGACTACTTTTGGCACCCCCACCGCCCTCAGCGGCAAACGTCAGCCAACCCGCCATCGATTCACTCGCCGCAAGCAGCCGAATTTCACACGCTGCCGAACCGGATACGGTCACCCAGCCCATCGCCGTCGTCAGCGAACGGTTGCCTTGGCGGCACACCTTTATTTCCCTCAAAGTACCCAACTTCCGGATTTTCGCGATGGGCCACTTCGTAGCAGTCATCGCCCTCTGGATGCAGAGGATTGCCCAGGACTGGTTGGTACTCCAGCTCTCCGGATCCGTCACCGCCGTCGGAATAACGGTGGCATTGCAGTTCACGCCGTCGCTGTTCCTGGGTCCCTGGGGCGGCATGATGGCGGACCGCTTCCCCAAGCGACGCATCCTCATCCTGTGCCAAAGCGTCGCGGCCTCCCTGGCCGCCATCCTTGCCGTGTTGGCGTTGAGCCACCACATCGAGGTGTGGCACGTCTACGTGATCGCGTTTGTCCTGGGCCTCGTGACGGTCCTCGACCAGCCGGCCCGGCAGGTCTTTGTCAACGAACTCGTGGGACCGAAGTACCTGCGCAACGCCATCAGCGTCAACTCCACCACGTTCCAGCTGGGCGGCCTGATTGGTCCCGCCCTGGCTGGCGTGTTGCTGACCGCGGTCGGCGCGGGCTGGGCTTTCGCGGCGAACGCGGTGGCCTGCTGCTCCACCGTGACCATGCTCCTGATGCTGCGCAAGAATGAACTTTATGTCAGCACGCCCGTGCCAAAACGCAAGGGAATGCTGCAGGAAGGCCTGCGATACGCCCTCAGCAAGCCCACTATCTACTGGCCGTGGCTCATGGCCGGCTTTGTAGCGGTCTTCGCGATGAGCCTGCCTGTGCTCCTCGCCGCCTTCGCGGACCACATCTACCATGCGGGTGCCGGCGGCTACGGATTACTCAACGCCATGGTTGCCCTTGGCGCGCTGGCCGGAGCAATCACTTCGGCCCGCCGCCGCCAATTGCGCCTGCGCTCGGTGGTGCTGTGCGCCGGGATGTACGGCTTGATGCTGTGCCTGGCCGCGTTGGCGCCATCCATGGTGTGGCTCTCCGCCGCCATGGTCCTCTCCGGATTCTGGTGCCTCATGTTCCTGACGGCCGCCAACCAGCTGGTCCAGGTCAGCGCCAACATGAGCATCCGCGGCCGCGTCATGAGCCTCTACATCATGGTGCTCATCGGTGGCCAAGCCATCGGTGGACCCATGATGGGCTGGCTTGCCGAGCACCTGAACCCGCACGCAGCACTCTTGGTGTCAGGCGGGGTGCCGGCGCTCGCCGCGGCGACGGTCGCCGTCGTGCTGGCCCGGAAGTCTGAGTTGCGGCTCAAAGTGAATGTCCGGGATCGACGCCGGATGGTGCGGATCGTCGCGCAGTCGGCGTAACGGAGTATCGCCCAAATGCGGCTGAGCCGGGCACCCACAAGGCGCCCGGCTCAGCCGCATTATTAGGCTACGAGGCGACTACGCCGCAAGGTGCGGATAGTCCGCTGCGCGCCCTTGGAACTGGAGCACATCCGGGTTTCGGATGATCCCGTCGCGGATTTCGATGGCTCGCGAGATCGTTTCGCTGGCGTCCCAGGCTTCGGGGCCCGAAATGACAGTCTCGAGGAAAGGCAGGAGCGCTTCGCTGATCTCCCAGCTGGAGGAATTCCACAGGTAGGACGGGCTGTGGTCCACGGCGTAGTAGTTGATGTGGTCGCCCACCGTGAACATGGGCTCGGCGAACGTTGTGGTCCGCGCCCAACTGAAGCCCATGCCTTCATCACAGGAGACGTCAACAATCAAGCTGCCCGGCTGGAACGCATCCAGGTCCTCGGTCCGCAGGTATGTCAGCGGCGAGTTCGGGTCCTGCAACGTGCAGTTGACCACTATGTCGGCGGCGGCAAGGAACGGAGCCAGCGGCTTGCGTCCGCGATCGGTAATGACCTCGCTCAGGAAAGGGGCGTTCTGGTCGTGGTCGAACTGCACTATGCGCACCGAGTGGATGGGGGAACCGACCGCCGCAACTCCGCGGTTGGTCAGCACCTGGACATCGTGGATGCCGTGCGCGTTCAGGGCTGTGACCGCGCCACGCGCTGTGGCTCCGAAACCAATCACGACGGCGCTCAGCCGCCTCCCGTAGTCACCCGTCGAGCCCGTCAGGGCAAGGGCGTGGATGACGGAGCAGTAGCCTGCAAGTTCGTTGTTCTTATGGAACACGTGAAGCCCGAAGCCGCCGTCGCTGGCCCAGTGGTTCATCGCCTCGAAGGCGATCAGGGTGAGCTTCTTGTCGATGGCGAGTTGGGTGATGGCCCTGTCCTGGACGCAGTGCGGCCAACCCCAGAGGACCTGCCCGTCGCGGAGGTCGGCCAGGTCTTCCGGCTGCGGTTTGGGCAGGAGAATGACATCCGAATCCGCGATCAGTTCTTCACGGCTTGCCATGCCAGCGACCAGCGGCTCAAGTTGGTTGTCCGAAAAGCCGAAGCGCTCGCCGTAGCCGCGCTCAAGCCGGATGTGCTGCCGGAGTTCCGGAGCAATACGCTCCAGGTGCAGGGGATGGACAGGCAGCCGGCGCTCGTCCGGCTTCCGCGAGGACGACAGGATGCCGAGGGTCATGGCGCCTATATGGCCGCTCACTTTTTGTTGCCGGTTGCCGGCTTGGCCACCGTGTTTGCGGAGGACTCTGAGGCCCGCTTATCTGCGCGCTTTTCTTTGATGGATTTGCCGGATTTTTTCGATGCAGCTTGGCGAGGTGATTTGTCAGCCATGATCGCTCCCTTAGAGCAGAGCCGAAATGGCTCCTAGCTTCTGACGATACACCCAGGCGATGGGACGTCTTGTATCCGGTCAAAACTGGAGCGGGCGACGGGAATCGAACCCGCGTATCGAGCTTGGGAAGCTAGCGCTCTACCATTGAGCTACGCCCGCAATACTCCGCAAACCAGCCGGAGCAGATCCCAGCTTAGCGCAGATGGCGCGCTGATCCAGACACAGACTCACCGGTATCACGGTCTCATCAAATTCCCTATGGAGCTCGTAAAGATTCGGTTAAGGCTCGACGTGGGTGTGTTGCGCCGCGCCGCGCCTGACTATTCTGTAGCAGTTAGCTGCTGTGTCATGGGGAACCCGGCTATGTCTATGAGCCGTACGCCGAAAGAGGATTCCGTGGCATTTGCAGAGCATGAAGTACTCATTGGTCGCGATGCCATGACTGTCTATCAATTCCTGGTGGATGGACTCAACAATCCGCTGTGGCGCAGCGGTATCCGCAGCATCTCGCTCCGTTCGGGACACGCCGGCGAAAAAGGCGCCGTTTACCAGCAGACTTTGGCGGGCCCGGGCGGGCGACCGATCGCGGCTGACTTCCAAATCACTGAAGCCAGGCCAGGCGCCGAAGTGCGTTTCGCCGTCGTCGCCGGCCCTGCGCGGCCCACGGGCGGCTACTACCTCAGCACCGAGGGGCCCAATACCCGCCTGCGCTTCGCCCTGGAGTACCACCCCAAGGGCCTGCAGAAACTCATGAACAGCATGATCCAGAAGACCATGGAAGATGAAGTGGTCCAGGTGGAGCAGCTCAAGTCGGTCATCGAAGAGCAAACCCCGGAGGCATGAGCGCTACTGCGCCAGCTTGAGTCCGCCCAAACCGGTTATCGGAGTGCTCGGCGTCGTGAGGCTTCCGCCGGTCAGGTCCCAATACTCGATCGTTCCATTGCTCAGCAGGCCCGCGATTCCGGTGGTGTTGAGGCCAGTGACACCCTTGAGCGAGCGCAATCCGGAGTAGTCGGTCCAGGCGGTTCCGACCACTAGATGTGCCTCTGCCCTCGGCGCGGTGAGCCCGGAGCCGCGGTAGAGTCGCAGGTTCCCGTTTGCTTCCACCGCCAGCAGGTCCTGGAAGCCGTCGGCGTCGTAGTCCACCATGCTCAGCCGGATCGCGCTGACGCCCGAGCCCACTTGGGTCCGTCCGACCAGGGCGGTGAGCCCCAGGTTCCGGTACAGGTAGAGCGCGCCGCTGGAATCAGTGGCGAGGATTTGAGGGAGCCGGTTGTTGCCGCACCAAATGCCCACGGCCATGGTCATCGACTGCCAGCCCGATCCGCCTAACGTCACCGGCGCTTTGAATCCTCCGCTCACTGCTCCGGGGTAGAGCAGGAGCCTGCCGTCCAGCATTTGGACCAAGACGTCGATCACACCGTCGCGGTCCCAATCGGTGGTCATCACTTCTTTCGCCCCGGCGAAACCGGATCCGACCGTCCGGGCGGGACCGAACGTGCCGTTGCCGAGTGCCGGGTAGTCCCTCAAGTTGCCGGAGGGGTCGACGGCGACGAGGTCACCGGCGCTGCGGATGGCTGCGGCGCTGAGGTCCAGCGTGGGCGGCTGGTGCTTCGCGATGGGGTCGCAGACGGTCGGGGGCGGAAGCTGGGGAGGGGCCGTGCCGGCGCCCGGACTGTTGACTGTGCCGGCGGGGAGCGTCGTATAGCCGAAGAGATTGACCACGCCCCACATCGTGTAGCTATTGGGGGTGGTCAGGTAGTTGCCGTCGGTGAACGTGATACCAACGCCGATCACGTTGAAACGGGGATCCCGCAGCAGCGCATCGTGGGCGGGTGAGCTTTTCCACCATTCGACAAGCTGGGCGGCATTCCGATCCCAGCGGACTGCGATGATCTCGCCTGCCCCGTTGTTGGGGTTCAAGGCCCTGGGGTCGGTCCAGAAGTTGCTGCGGTGTTCAATCACTTGGCGGCTGGCGATGTTGTTGGACCAGTCCTGCGAAAGAGTGGACACCGTGGGGTTGTACTTCACCGGATTCAAGCCAAGCGACGTCCTGTAGGCATTGATGGCGTTGAACACGGCCAGCACCTGGGCGGAATTATCGTCATTGACCAATGCTTGCGTCGAGACCAGCGGCACAGCTGCGGGGGAGGACTTCGTCGCAGCTGGTGCCGGTTGTGTGGCGTCCCCCGCCCCGGTTCCGGGGAGGGGGTCCGGGCCGGATGCCGGCGGGATGGAGGGCAGCGGGGGCGGGCCGGCCACTGCCTGGGGTGAGGTGCCTTTCCCGGGCTCGACGACGGGGCTCCCCTGCGCAGGGGAGGTCGCCGCTGCGACGGTTGAGGCGGTGCCCGCGCCAGCCGCGGCTGCGGCAGGAGCGGCTGCTGGTGGTGCGGGGGTGGCTGTTGGCGACGCCGGCGCCGGTGCGGCCTGCGGAAGGCTGGATCCCGACGGCGGTGCGGACGCCGTCGTCGTACTTTCAGCGCCTGCGGTGGTGTTTGAGGTGGAAGGCGCGGCAGCGGCGGCAGTTCCCGCGAGTGAAACCGGAACTGCGAGCAGGCCAGAGGCAGGGGCCATCACCGTGAGAAGGCAGACCACCAACACGGCAACGGGCACCGCAATTCGTCTCAATGTTTCCCCAGATTCGCGTCGTGCCACCGTTCCCAAACACAACAGCGGTAACGGTAGTCTATGTGGTGCACTATAGTCCCATGCGCCACTCCGGCACCACGGGGTGCGCGATGCATACGGTACTTTTGATCCTGTGCTGATCTCTGACCGCGACATACGTGCCGAAATCGACTCCCGACGTATCGTCCTGGAGCCCTACGACCCCGCGATGGTTCAGCCGTCCTCGGTGGATGTGAGGATTGACCGTTTCTTCCGGCTGTTCGACAACCACAAATACGCACACATCGACCCCTCCGAGGAACAGCCTGAGCTGACCCGGCTGGTTGAGGTCGAGGGTGATGAGCCTTTCATCCTGCACCCGGGCGAGTTTGTGCTCGGTTCAACATACGAAACCGTGAGCCTGCCGGACGACGTCGCCGCACGACTCGAAGGAAAGTCTTCGCTGGGGCGCCTCGGCTTGTTGACGCACTCCACGGCCGGCTTCATTGATCCCGGGTTCTCGGGCCATGTGACGCTGGAACTCTCCAACGTTGCGACGCTGCCCATCAAGTTGTGGCCCGGCATGAAGATCGGCCAGTTGTGCTTCTTCCGGCTCTCGTCGGCCGCTGAACATCCGTATGGTTCCGGCGGTTACGGCAACCGTTACCAAGGCCAGCGCGGCCCCACCGCCAGCCGCAGCCACCTGAATTTCCACCGGACGGCTGTTTAGCCCTTGCCGAGGAGTGAGTTTTCCAGGACGCTCGCTCAGATATGTCGGCAATAGACGAGACGCTCGCTCAGATCATGTGAGCGAGCGTCGGCGGGAAACGGCCTAAAAGTGAGCGAGCGTCGGAGAACGGCCGATGCTCACGCTTCGAAGGACGCAATAGGCTCGGATGCCTTCGGTTTGCGCGAGGACTTGCGGAAGGCCTTGACCGTCGGCTCCACGAAGCGGGCCGCGAGCGGTCCAATGATGGCCATGAGCAGCACATACGCGGTGGCGAGGGCGGCAAGCTCGCGCGGGACGACTCCCGAGGCCACGGCCAGGCCCGCAATGACAATGGAGAATTCGCCGCGGGCAATCAGGGCGGCCCCGGCGCGGAACCGGCCGGGAATGGCGATCCCTGCCCGCTTTGCCGCCCAGAATCCGGTCAGCACCTTGGTCACGGCTGTCGCGAGAGCAAGGAGCAGCGCCCAGCCCAGGACTGGCGGGATGCTGGACGGGTCCGTGTTGAGGCCGAAGGCTACGAAGAAGATCGCCGCGAAGAGGTCCCGCAGCGGTTCAAGGATCCGCGTCGCGTTGTGGGCCGTTGCCCCCGAAATGGCAATGCCCAGCATGAACGCCCCGACGGCCGCGGAGACCTGGAGGGCGGAAGCGATGCCCGCCACGAGAAGTGCGGCCCCAAGGAGATTGAGCAGGAAGACTTCGGAGTTTTCGCTGTGCACGGCCTGGGAAACCCGATGACCGTGTTTCAGGGCCACCACCAGCACGAGGGTGACGACGGCTAAGGCAATGCCCACCGTCTGGAGCCCGCCCAGGAAGCCCACGCCTGCGAGGATCGCCGTCAGGATCGGAAGGTAGATGGCCATGGTGAGGTCTTCGAACACCAGGATGGCCAACACTACCGGCGTTTCACGGTTACCGATCCGGCCGAGGTCCGTGATCACCTTCGCGGCGATGCCGGAGGAAGAAATATAGGTGACGCCGCCCATGACGATCGCGCCCACGAGTCCCCAGCCGAGCCACACCGCGATGCCCGCGCCCGGCAGGAAGTTCAACACGAGGTCCAAAACGCCGGCTTGCCAGGAGCGCCGCAGCCCGGTGACGAGTTCCGCGGCTGTATATTCCAAGCCGAGCATCAACAGGAGCAGGATGACGCCGATTTCGCCGGAAAGGTGGGCGAACTCGTGCATGCCATCGAGCTTGATCAGTCCACCCGCCCCGAACGCCAGTCCCCCCACCAAATAGAGCGGAATGGGTGACATGCCGATCCTGCCGGCCAAGCGCGCCAAGAGACCGAGACAGAAAACGACTGCGCCCAGCTCAATGAGGGTCAGGGCCAGGGGGTCCATGGACGTCAGCCGTTGCGCAGAATGGCAGCCGCAGAGTCAAGACCTTCCTGCGTACCGACAGCCACCAGCAAATCACCTGTGTGAAGGACGACGTCGGGGGCCGGTGAGGGAACCACTTCGCCTTCGCGCATGATCGCCACGATCGAGACACCACTGCGGGTGCGGATCTGGGCTTTGCCCATGGGCTGGTTGTTGAAAGGGGAGTCCGCGGTGATGGAGAACTGCCGCGTGACAATGCCGGGGATTTCCTTGTGGGCTTCGGCCAAACGCATCGCGATGTGCTGCCCGCCCAGCAGGTTGCCCAGTGCGGCGGCCTCGTCTGCGGTCAACGGGATGGATGCCTGGCAGGTATCGGGATCGTCCCATGTGGAGACGAAAAGCTCGGTCTCACCCTCCCGCATCTCGACAACACCGATCCGGCGTCCCGAGGCCGTGATGAAATCCTTGCGGACCCCGAGGCCTGGAAGTTCTGTCTCATCCACGTTCATAAGTCCACCCTAGCCCTCTTGAAGGGGCGGCGGAATGATGCCACTCGCAGCCGCCGCGCAAAGCGGTCCGCGACTTTCTAGGGGGTCAAAGCCAGGCCGCGCGCGGCGTCGTCGTAGTATTCGCGGTTCGCCAATCCGGAGGCGGCCGCTTCGTCCAGGACCACCACAGCGTCGGCATGCCATTGCAGGATCGAACCCGGGCACGACGCCGTCAACGGCCCCTCGACGGCGGCAGCGACCGCGGCGGCCTTCGCGGCGCCGGTGGCGATGAGCACCAGCCGGCGCGCATCAAGCACGGTCCCCAATCCCTGGGTGATGCAGTGGGTAGGGACATCGCCGTCGTGGTCGAAGAACCGGGCGTTGTCCCGCCTCGTGCGGGCCGTCAGCCTCTTCAGCCGCGTCCGGGAGGACAAAGAGGATCCGGGCTCATTGAATCCCACATGGCCGTTGGCGCCAATGCCCAGGATCTGCACATCGACGCCGCCCGCGGCACCGATTGCGGCGTCGTAGGCAGCAGCTCCCGCTTCGAGCTCGGCCTGGGTAGTGCCGGTTCCGTCAGGGACATTCAGCCCGGCCAAGGGAAGCCCGATGACATCGCAGACCTCGCGGATCAAGACCTGGCGGTAGGACTGGACATGTCCAGTCGGAAGGCCTACGTACTCGTCCAAGGCGAATCCTTTGGCGGCCGAGAAATCCACGCGTCCCGCAACGGCCGCAGCTGCGAGCTCCGCATACAGTCCCAGCGGAGACGAACCGGTGGCCAGGCCCAGCACGGGTCCCCTGCCCGAAGGGAGTCCTGAGAGGACGGCGTGGGCGGCGGCCGAAGCGGCCGATTCAGGAGTGGGCGTGACAATGACTTCCATGGCAACTTTCTGTCGATGGGTGGGGTGTGGCTGTCAGGCTTTGGCGCTGCCGTTCAGCAGCGCGGTCAGGGCCTGGGACACAGTGAGGGACGCGCCGTAGGTGACGATGTCCGCTCCGCCTCTGGGCCAGCCGCACTCGACAGCGATCACCGCGTGCCCCTCCGCCCTCAAGCGGGCGAAGACAGTCCACAGCGGGTGTTCGGCATCCAGGCCACGTCCGACGACGGCGACACGCGCGCCGTCGGGGACCTCGCCTTCGCGGACCACCGCTGACGTTGTGGCAGCGGGTCCCCACGGCACGCGGCCGACCGCGAAATTGGATCCGGTTTCAACCTGCACGATCGCCACGGGTTCTTTCCGGGCAAGCCACCTTTCGGCAGCGTCGGACACCTCGAAGGCCTCGGCGATGCGCTCGCCGTCGAGCGCCTTCGCATCGCCAAGCACGCCGGCAGGCTGCGGCTGGCCCGGCAGGCCGAACTGGCCCCTGATGGCGGCCTCCTGTATTTCCGCGGCGCCCGCAGCGGGGAAACGCGAGGACAGTGCTGCCGTGCGTGCAACAGCGTCCGCCAGCCGTTCCATGGGCAAGCGTCCCTCTTCAACAGCGTCTGTAATCGCGGTGAGCGTCTGTTCGAAGAGGGCCGGTCCTGTTTCGGAACCTAGGCACAGCAGGTCCGCCCCGGCTATGAGCGCACGGACCGCTGCTTCCGGAACTCCGGTCTCCGCGGACGCGCCGGCCATGTCCAGCGCATCCGTGATGATGACGCCCTCGAATCCCATGTCACGGCGCAGCAGGTCCTGAAGGATACGCGACGAGAAGGTGGCCGGGTGGTCCGGGTCCAGGGCTTCGACCAGGATGTGGCTGGTCATGACCGTGGCTCCGCGGGCAGCGACGAGGGCGCGGAACGGGACCAGTTCGCGGGCGTCCAGCGTGGCGGCGTCGGCCGTGACCCGGGGGAGCGCCAGGTGGGAGTCCGTAGTGGTGTCGCCGTGGCCCGGGAAGTGCTTGGCGCAGGACGCCACACCGGCGTCTTCGAGCCCGCGGATCCAGGCAGCGGTATGCCGGGCGACCAGGTCAGGTTCGGCTCCGAAGCTGCGCACGCCGATCACGGGATTCTCCGGAGCGGAATTGACGTCGGCATCCGGAGCCAGGTTTAAGTTGATGCCCAGCCCTGCGAGTTCGTGGCCGATGGCGCTGGCGCTGGCAGCGGTCAGTTCGACGTCGTCCAAACGCCCGAGCACCGCATTTCCGGGCTGCGTTGATCCCGTGAGGTAGTGCAGCCTCGTGACGTCGCCGCCCTCTTCATCGACGGCGATGAGCGTGTTCGGGGAATGTGCGCGGAGCCCGGCGCAGAGCTCGCGCAGTTGCACGGGGGACGCCACGTTGGTGCCGTAAAGGCACACAGCAGCCAGCCCGGCGTCGTACGCGTCCAGGATCCAGACGGGGACGGCGATGCCGGTGAATCCGGGCATGAGTGTGCCTGCCGCCAATCGGCGGAGGTGCGCGCGGGCGGGCCCGGCGGCAAAGGACTTGGTGGCGGGGGACTGAATCGTGTCCATGTCCGGCTCCTTTGGAGGGATGCGTTGGGTAGTCAGGGCTGGAAACGGCAGGCGCGGCGCTCAGGCCACACCGAGCTGGTTCCACAGGACCATCACGGCGGCTCCGCGCAGGACAATGTCCTGTGCGTCTGCCGCGAGACGGACGGACACCGGTGAAGGGTCCTGGTGCAATAGCCGCTCAAGCAGGGTCTGCTGGACGGCGTTGAGAAGGGGGCCTTCCAACAGCTCCCTGGGTCCGCTGAGGACCACTTCAGCCAAGTCGAGCGCGCCCACCACGGGCGCGAGGGCGATGGCGAGCCGCTCGCCTGCTTCCCGGAGTACGACGTCGGCCGCGGCTTCCGGTTCGGAGCTCGCCGCTGCTTCGGCCAGGGCTAGTTCGAGGCTGGGGACGGACATCCAGGTTTCGAGGCAGCCTGTTTTACCGCACTTGCACATGGTCCCGCCGTCGGTTCCTACGGTGACGTGGCCGATTTCGCCCGCCGCGGAGTGGGCGCCCCGGGCACGCCTGCCGCCCACGATGAGCCCTGAACCTACACCGCGCCCGATTTTCACGAGGACCATGTCATCGCTGCCGCCGCCGAAGGTGTGGTCCGCGTGGACTGCGGCGTCGGCGTCGTTGGAAACGAGGGTCGGCAGGCCAGTGCGCTCCTGGAGGAGATCGCGAAGGGGGATATCCTTCCATTCGAAGTTGGGGGCAGTGGTGACAACGCCGTCCGCGTTGACGATACCGGGGGTTCCGACGCCGATTCCGAGCAGTGTGGCGGTGGCCCGGCCGACGGCCTCCGAAGCGAGTTCGAGGACCTGGTTGACGACGTCCAGTCCGGTCTCCTCGGAGAGGGAGCGCTCGACCCGATCGAGGATGTTGCCGTCAAGGTCCAGGACGGCGGCACGCAGCACGGAATTTTCGGCCAAGTCCATGCCGATCACTTGAAGGCCCTGGCGATTGATGTCCACCAGGATGGCCGGCTTGCCAGGGCGGACTTCATCCGATTGGCCCAGCTCCACCACATGGCCTCGTTCCAGGAGGTCCGAGACGAGGTCTGATACCGTGACGCGGGTCAGGCCCAGGGTCCGGGAGAGTTCCGCCCGGCTCATCGCCCCTGCCGAGTGGAGCGTCTGGCGCACCAAGGAGAGGTTGTGGGCGCGCCCGTCGGAAGGCAGGGTTGCAGCGCCGGTTCGATCGGTGCGCTGACGGTCGGTGCGCTGGCGGTCACGAAGGGCTTCCATGCAAGTTAGTAAACTCTACTAACAATCAAAGATCAAGGGTTTCCGCAGATTGTGTGGAATCAGGGCGCCCGCGAGCCCCACCCTCAGCTAAGCGGAACGGTGGCGATTTCCGTCTTGTTGGGTGACTTGACGGGCAGGATCACCAGCAGGCCGGCCAGGAGCACCACCATGATGCCCAGGATTCCCCAGCGTTGGGCCGCGCCCGGGGCCACAAGAGGGGTCGCCAGGGTGATGCACAGCGTGAAGAGCGCCGGTGCCAGGAAGCTCACGGCCCGGCCGGTGGTGGCGTAGAGCCCGAACAGCTCGCCGGATTCGCCGTCCGGCGCCAGCCTCGCGAGGTAGGCGCGGGAGGAAGCCTGCGCTGGTCCCACGAAGAGGCAGAGGAATAGCCCGAACACCCAGAACGTAGTGCTGCCTGCCCAATGGGCTCCGAAGAACACGTAGTCGCCGTTGCCGAGAACCAGGATCGCGGTGCCGGCTACCAGGAGTCCTAGAAGGGAGATGACGATGACGGCTTTGGGCCCGATCCTGTCGTCCAGGAATCCGCCGATCATGGCGCCGACGGCGGCCACCACGTTGCCGAAAATCGCGAAGAAGATGACTTGTTTGAGCTCGAAGCCGAAGGTCCCGGCAGCAATGACCCCGCCGAAGGTGAAGACGGCCGCCAAGCCGTCGCGGAAGATGGCGCTCGCGAGCAGGAAGTAGATGGTGTGCGGGCTGGTTCGATAGATGGCCTTGATCCTGCGGACCAGCAAACCGTAGGAGGCCAGGAACCCGAGACGGGATTCCGGTTTCTTGACGGAGAGTTCCGGAACCGCGAAAAGGACCGGCAGCGCGAAGATAAAGAACCAGAGTGCGGAGAAGACAGCCACGAGCCTGATATTCAGGCTGTCCTGGGTGGAGGCCCCGAACCACTCGAAGGATGGTTGGACGAATAGCTGGAGCACCACGAGCAGCGCGATAATCCCGCCCAGGTATCCCATCCCCCAGCCGAAGCCGCTCACTTTGCCGATATTGGCGGGCGTGGAGATCTGGGCCAGCATGGCGTTGTAATTGACGCCCGCGAACTCGAAAAACACATTGCCGAGCGCGATCAATGAGACGCCCAGGAGCAGGAACTCCGGCTTGGGGAAAACAAAGAAGCACGAGCCAGTCAGGACTGCCACGAGCACGGTGTTGACTCCGAGCCACAGTTTCCGGCGGCCCCCCGAGTCGGAACGCTGTCCGGTGACGGGCGCGAGGATCGCAATCGCGACGCCGGCAATCGCCAGCGCGGCACCCAACGTCGCCGACGCGGAGTCTTCGCCGCCAAACGCCTTGGACGTCAGGTAGACGGTGAACACGAAGGTGGTCATGACGGCATTGAATGCCGCGGAACCCCAGTCCCAGGACGCCCACGCAAGGATCTGGCCTTTGTTCGACAGGGCAGGCCCTGAAGCAAGCTCGGATGCCGGGTGCGGGGCCTCAGGCGCAGTTGCCATGTTCATGGTTGATAAACTACCTGCACCGAACCCAACGCTTGGCCGCCTGCTCCAACTTTTGACAACTTATTCCTGACTTTGCGGAGATTCCAGTGATCACAGTCCTTGCCGTGACCTTTGCAGCGGCAACTGTGGCGCCTTGGATCTTCCGGAAACTTCAGCGGAATGCCTTCTACGTCCTTGCAGCGGTTCCTGCCCTCGCCTTTGTCTGGCTGCTCCTGCAGTACGACCGGATCTATCCCGGAAAAGGCGGGGAATCCAGCGGCGGCTTCGTCGAAGAAACCCTCCCGTGGATTCCGAACCTCAAGCTTGAATTCGCCTTCCGCATGGACGTCCTGGCGTGGGTGATGTCCCTGCTGGTCCTGGGAGTCGGCGCGCTGGTCCTGGTCTATTGCGCCCGGTACTTCAAGAACAAGGATGCCGATCTTGGCGGGTTCGGGGCGCAACTTCTTGCCTTCGCCGGGGCGATGTTCGGCCTTGTGACGGCGGACGACCTGCTGATGATGTTCATCTTCTGGGAACTCACCACCGTCCTGTCGTATCTGCTGATCGGCTATGCGCGCACCCGCCTTTCCGCACGGCGCTCGGCTTTGCAGGCCCTCATGGTCACCACCGCCGGCGGCCTGGCCATGCTGGTCGGCCTCATCATTTTGGGCCAAGTGGCCGGAACATACCGGATTTCGGCGATCATGACTCAAGCGGCCACCCTCGTCACGGGACCCGTACAAGGTGCGGTTGCTGCCGCCGTCGTACTCATTCTGGTAGGTGCGATTACCAAATCGGCGCTGGTCCCTTTCCACTTCTGGCTCCCGGGCGCCATGGCCGCCCCCACCCCGGTGAGCGCCTACCTGCATGCAGCGGCCATGGTGAAGGCCGGTATCTACATCGTCGCCCGCATGGCGCCGGGGTTCAGCGAGAGCCCCTACTGGTTGCCGCTGGTGCTCGGGCTCGGCTTGGCGACAATGCTGGCAGGCGGCTACCGGGCGCTCCGGCAGACTGACATCAAGCTCATCCTCGCCTATGGAACCGTCAGCCAGCTCGGGTTCCTCACCATGGTTGTGGGCCTCGGCCGGCCCGACGCCGCACTGGCCGGACTCGCGCTGTTGCTGGCACACGGTCTGTTCAAGGCCGCACTGTTCCTGGTGGTGGGCATTATCGACCACCAATCCGGCACGCGCGATATCCGCAAACTCTCGGGGGTGTACAAGTCCTCGAGGGCACTCGCCATAGTGGCGGGCATCGCCGCCGCGTCCATGGCCGGAATACCTCCGCTTGCAGGTTTCGTGGCCAAGGAATCCGTGTTCGAAGCGTTCGTCCACTACGGCACTGGCCCTGCTTCCCGGCCATGGGGGCCGGTCCTCCTGGTCGGCTTGGTCCTGGGGTCCATCCTGACGTTCGCCTATAGCGCCCGCTTCATGTGGGGCGCGTTCGCCACCAAGCCGGGCGTGGACCGGACGCCGTTCAAGGCCATCCAGCCATCGTTCCTGGCGGCGCCCGCGATCTTGAGTTTCCTCACCATCGCGTACGGCCTGTGGCCGGATCCCGTTGACGGATGGATCCAGCCGTATGCCGCCCTATTTGTGGAACCGGCTGCCGGAACAAGCGCGGCAGAATCAAACGCAGCCAGCGCCAGCCATCTTGCGCTGTGGCACGGCCTGACTCCGGCCTTGGGACTGACCGCACTGACATTCGCGGCCGGCGTCGCGATGTTCTATGCCCGAAATCTCGTGTCCCGGGCGCAGAGCCGTGTCCCGGACTGGGTGGACGGTGACCGCGCCTACCAGCGCACCATCGGGGCCTTGGACGACGTCGCCGTGTGGGTCACCGGGCGCACGCAGCGCGGTTCCCTCTACTTCTACCTGGCGGTCATTCTCACCGTGGCTTTCGCCGTTCCGCTCACGGCGCTTATCGTCGCTAACAAGCCGCTCCCGGGCGGTCTCTATTTGATCGATCCGAATTCTCCGCTTCAGCTCATCGCAGCGGCAGGAATTGTTGTTGGCGCGCTCGCGGCGGTCCGCGCCAACAAGCGTTTCCTCGCCGTGCTCATGGTGTCCGTCACCGGCTACGGCATCGCGCTGATGTTCGCGTTGCAGGGAGCCCCGGACCTCGCGTTGACGCAAATGCTCGTGGAGACCATCATCCTGGTGGCCTTCGTGCTGGCGATGCGCAGCCTGCCTCCGGAGCTCCGGGACCGTACCGGCGGAAAATACCGGGTGGTTCGCGTCATCATCGGTGTGGCGTTCGCGGCCACCATGATCTTCGTTGCGATTTACGCGATGGGCGCCCGCATCGCCGAGCCCGTGTCGCTCTCATTCCCCCGGCTGGCCTACGAGGGCGGCGGCGGACTCAACGTGGTCAACGTGACGTTGGTGGACATCCGGGCGTGGGACACCTTCGGTGAGATCTCGGTGCTGGCAGTCGCCGCTACCGGCGTCGCGAGCTTGATCTTTGTCCGCAGCAGGGGTGAGCGCCTCAACAAGGCCGCCACGATTCCCGAGGGCACTGTGGGAAGGCGCGCCGCGGCCGGGGGCAGTTCGCGCGACGACGCCTCGCTGGCACTCGTCCGCAAGTTCGCGGGCTCCCTGACGGACCCCTGGCTCGTGGCCGGCCGAACCCTGGCTCCGGAACGGCGTTCCATCATCTTCGAAGTGGTCACGCGGCTGATTTTCCACTCGATGATCGTTTTCTCCGTGTACCTCTTGCTGGCGGGACACAATCTTCCGGGAGGCGGCTTCGCCGGCGGACTTACTGCCGGGCTCGCCCTGACCATCCGCTACTTGGCCGGCGGACGGTTCGAGTTGCGGGAAGCCGCACCGATCAGCGCCGGCATGCTGCTGGGAACGGGGCTTGCGACGGCGGCCGCGGCGGGCTTCGTACCGTTGCTTCTCGGCGGCCAGGTGTTCCAAAGCGCCATCATCGGGTTCTGGCTGCCGCTGTTCGGGGACATCAAGTTCGTGACCTCCACAATCTTCGACATCGGCGTATACCTCGTGGTCGTAGGGCTGGCCCTGGACGTGCTGCGCAGCTTGGGAGCCGAGATCGACGAACACTTCGAAGAGACCGCCGGCGGAGACGCTCGGGGTTCCGGGGAAGCCCGGTCCGAAGCCGCCACCGCAACTGCAGCAACCACCGCAACTATTGCGCCAGGGAAGGGGACCCCATGAGCGTCAACTTGACCTTGTTGATCGTCATGGGAGTGCTCTACGCCTGCGGGATTTATTTGATCCTGGAACGCAGCCTGACGCGCGTTCTCCTGGGGCTTATGCTCCTGGCCAACGCAACCAACCTGTTGATTCTCGCCACGGGCGGATATGCCGGGCTGGCCCCGCTGTTCAACAAATCGACGGATCCCCGCGACTACAACGATCCTTTGCCACAAGCCTTGATCCTGACGTCGATCGTGATTTCCTTCGCTGTGACGGCATTCATGCTCGGCATCATCTACCGGACCTGGGCGTTGGCACGTCAAGACGACATCCAAGACGACGCCGAAGACCGGCGTGTGGCGAAGACGCCCAGCTTTGACGCCGAAGACGATTCCCTGGTTCCTGAGGAAACGTCCGAATTCCCGGTTACGGCAGTAACCGAAGCAGCCAAGGAAGGGGGCCCCCAGTGAACATCGCCAGCCTGGCACCGCTCGCCGTCGTACTTCCCATCCTCGGTGCCGCCCTGACGTTCGCCCTGAACAGGAATCCGCGGGCCCAACGCGCGGTCAGCATCGGTTTATTGTCCCTGACCTTGCTCCTGGAATGCTGGCTCCTTGCCTCGGTATGGACCACGGGCACAGCATCCGTCACCCTGGGTGGCTGGCAGCCGCCTTTTGGCGTGGTGATGGTGGTGGACCAGTTCTCCTCGCTCATGTTGGTGGTTTCCTCCGTCATCAGCCTCGCGGTGCTCATCTACGCCACCGGCCAGGGCATGGCCGACGGCGACCGCGAGGCGCCGGTGTCGATCTTCCACCCGACTTACTTGATCCTGGTAGCCGGAGTCTCGAACGCCTTCCTCACGGGTGACCTCTTCAACCTTTACGTGGGCTTCGAGATCCTGCTGACCGCGAGCTACGTGCTCATGACGCTGGGCGGCACCGGTCCGCGCATCCGCGCCGGGGTCACGTACGTGGTGGTTTCGGTTGTATCTTCGGTATTGTTCCTGATTGCCATTGCGATGATCTATGGAGCAACCGGGACCATCACCATGGCGGATCTCGCCGTCAAGCTGGCCGAATTGGATCCGGGCACCAGGAACCTGCTCCACGTCATGCTGCTCGTGGCGTTCGGCATCAAGGCTGCCGTGTTCCCGCTGTCCTTCTGGCTGCCGGACTCGTACCCGACCGCGCCGGCGCCGGTCACTGCCGTGTTCGCCGGCCTGCTCACGAAGGTGGGCGTCTACGCGATGGTCCGCACGGAGACCCTCCTTTTCCCGGGCGACACTTTGAATACCCCGTTGATGGTGGTAGCGCTCCTCACCATGCTGGTGGGCATTCTCGGCGCCATTGCCCAGAGTGACATCAAACGATTACTCTCCTTCACCTTGGTCAGCCACATCGGCTACATGGTGTTTGGGCTGGCCATGTCTTCCGTTGCGGGGCTTGCTGCCGCGGTCTTCTATGTGGCCCACCACATCACGGTCCAGACGAGCCTGTTCCTGGTGACCGGCTTGATCGAGCGCCGAGGTGGCAGCTCGTCCATGGACAGGCTGGGTGGGCTCGCCAAACTGTCTCCGCTCCTCGCGCTCTTGTTCTTCATTCCGGCCATGAACCTCGCGGGAATCCCGCCCTTCTCCGGGTTCCTGGGGAAGCTCGGACTCCTGCAGGCAGGCATCGCCCTCGGGACACCACTGGCCATTACCTTGGTGGTGGGCGGCGTGGTCACGAGCCTCTTGACCTTGCTGGCAGTTGCCCGGGTCTGGAACCGCGCATTCTGGCGGAAGCCCGAGGACGCGGAATACCCGGCCGCCGCCCTCAAGGACACGGCAGCAGTCGGCCTGCTTCCGCGGACCATGGTGGGGCCAACTGCCGCGCTGGTGGTCTTTGGCGTGGCGCTGACCGTCTTCGCCGGTCCACTGTTCCAATTGGCCGGAAACTCCGCGGAACAGATGCTGGACCGTACTGCGTACATCCATTCCGTGCTCGGCGGGAATGCGAAGGTTCCTCAGATCGCTGCGCCGCTACAGGGAGGTGGCAAATGAGCCGCAAGCGGATTTCGTTCCGCACCGAGTTGCCCCTGCTGGTCTGGCTGGTGGTCGTCTGGGGTGCGCTTTGGCGGGACTTCAGCCCGGGCAACTTGGTGTTCGGCGCGCTGATCGCAGTGGTGGTAGCAAGGGTCTTCTACTTGCCTCCCGTGGAGCTCAGCGGGCGTTTCAACGTGTTGCGCGCCATTCCTTTCGCTGGGGTGTTCCTTGCCAAAGTGGTGGCCGCGAGCTTCCAAGTCATGTACCTGGCGGTATTCCGGGGGCCTTCGGTAACCAATGCCGTGGTCGCGGTTCCCCTGCGTAGCCATTCCGACCTCATGGTGACCGCCACAGGCCACGTGATTTCGCTGATTCCGGGTTCCTTGGTGGTGGAGGTGGATCGCTCAACGTCCACGCTCTATATCCACGGGCTCAATGTCCGCAACGATGTGGACACGGCCAAGCTGCGTAAGGAAGTCCAGGACACGGAGGCCTCGCTGATCCGGATCATGGGTACCCGAGCGGAAATGGACGCACTCCAGGCCGAAGGCTGGCCTGCAACGAGGGGAGTTGGCTCATGAAAGACATTGTGCTGATCGTCACGGCGGTGATTCTCAGCCTCGCGGCGGCAGGCGCCATCTACCGGATCGCCGTCGGGCCGTCCCTGCTGGACCGGGTGCTCGCCTCGGACGTGTTGCTCGCCATACTGGGCGCCGCGCTGGCCATCGACATGGCCGTCAACAGACACCTCAACAACCTCGTGCTGCTGGTCGCACTGACGCTGATCGGGTTCGTTGGCTCGGTGACGGTGGCCCGTTTCGTGGCCGACCGAAGGGGACAGGTCAATGACTCCTAATGCCACTGGAGTTGACGCAGTGATCGATGCGGTCACCGCAGTGCTGCTGATTGTTGGTGTGCTGATGTCATTGGGCGCGGCAATCGGCCTGTTGCGGTTCCCGGACCTCATGAGCCGCATGCACGCGGCCACCAAGCCGCAAGTGTTGGGGCTGTTCCTTGTCTTGGCGGCCATCGGGTTGCAGATGCGCGAATGGTGGGTGTGGCCGATCCTGGCGGTGGCCTGGATCTTCCAGCTGCTGACCGTGCCCGTATCCGCACACATGGTGGGCCGCGCGGGCTACCGGACCAAGCACCTCCACCGCGAGTTGCTGAGCATAGACGAACTTGAGGCCGTGGTGCTGCGGGCTGCCGGTCAACGGGCAGCGGAGAAAGCCCAGGAAACGGGCCCGGCAATGCCCCACGCCGGGAACGGCGGGAGCTCAGCCGCGAACGGCCGGGACGGCGGGCCGTCAGCCTAGACGATGTCCTGCGTCTTCGAGAAACGCGAGATGGCGCGCTGGGTACTGCGGCTTGCGAAAACCTGGATGACTGCGCTGACGGTCGCCGAAATCAGCGCGAAGGTCAGTGCCGAGCGCAGGCTTGCCTCCATGTCATCGTGACCCTTGGGAGGCTTCTTGCCGGTGGACTTTTCCCACAACGCATTGACGATCTTGGTGCCGACAAAGCCTGCGCCGATGCTGACGCCAGTGCCGAGCAGCTTGATGAGGAGGTTCATTCCGGGACTCCTTGCGGGAGGAAACAGGACCGTCCCCAGCCTAACCCCACTTCAGGGCAGTTCCGGAGCAACGGTTGGGGACTGGCGCCTCAGCCGGAAGAACTCCTCCAAAGCTCCAGGCTTTGGACGGACGGGCACGATGTCGCGGTCCTCGGCCAGTATCGCTTCCACTGTGCCGAGGGCGACGAGCTCATCGAGCAGCGCCAACGTGGGCGGCATGAGCTTGAGGGTTCCGGCGGCTTCGGCATCCAGGATCCCGCGGACCGGCATCCACAAGGACGATGACGCTTCCGTTGTTTGGTGCCTTGGCTCGGCACCGGAAAGCGGGCAGGCAAGGTAGAAGTATGTGTCGAAGCGCTTGGGCTGGTCTGCCGGGGTGACCCAGTTGGCCCACGGGCGGAGGGTGGCGGCGTCGAGCTTCAGCCCGGCTTCTTCGAACACCTCGCGCTGCGCGGCCGCCAGCACCCGGCCGGCGTTGAACCGGGCCGAAGCGGGCTCGACGGCGATGCTGCTCCGGTGCCATGCGGCGGCGTGCTGCTCGACGACGTCGTCCTCGAAGTCCCAGCCGGAGCTGTCCGCCTGGTCCACTCGCCCTCCGGGGAAGACGACCATGCCCGCGGCGAAATCCATCGTGGTCACCCGGTGCTGGACGAACACCTCCAGGCCGCGCCCGGTATCCGCCGGAACCTCCGGGTCTGACTCAACCGTGTGAACGGGGGCCTCGCGGACCAGGATCACGCTCGCGGCGAGCCTAGGTTCGGCCACCGTGGTGCTGTTCGCTTCGCTAATGCCTGCCAAGACCGCTCCTTTGCCCGCTCTGCTGCGTCACATTCTGCTGGATCATTCTCCCAGTTTCTGCGCCCGCCCGCGCCAATCCGGGCCGGCTAGGGCTCGCCCGGCGAATGATCCAGCAGAATCCGTCGGTACGCGTGTTTGTGACCGTTCCGCATAGGCCGGCACAGCGCCCGCAACCCCGCCAAGGTGTAAACTGAACCACGCCCAAAAGGGTGGATTGATAACGACAGGGGAGCGCCGCCGTCGGGCTCGCAGCAATGCGGCACGAGGACGGGCGCTGAGAGTGCGGACAGCCGCAGACCCTCGAACCTGATCCGGCTAGTACCGGCGCAAGGGAGTCGAGTTCTCATAGTGTCCGGACCGGCGCGGCGGAAGCCGCTCGCAGGCAACCGGGAACACTTTCCCCTCCTGTTCCTCAGGAGGACAAAATGACTGGTATTTCTGCAAGGCCGGGCCTCACCAAGCCTGGTTACAACTGGCGCGTCGTGGACATCGTCGTGGCAGCGCTGATCTCGATCGCCGGCGGCGTGATCTTCTGGGCGTGGGACCAGATGGCTCTGGTTGCTACGCCTATGTCCGCCGGCTACCCGCCGCTGAGCGGCCTGATCGCCGGTGGTTGGATGATTCCGGCAGTGCTGGGCATGCTCATCGTCCGCAAGCCCGGTGCGGCAATTTTCTGCGAGACAGTGGCCGCCACCAGTGAGCTCATCATGGGTTCGCAGTACGGCACCACGGTCCTGATCTCGGGCCTGCTTCAGGGTCTCGGCGCGGAACTCATCTTCCTGGCCTTCATGTACAAGAAGTTCAACCTGCCGGTGTCCCTGCTGGCCGGTGCCGGCGCTGGCCTGTTCTGCGGTTTGAACGACTCCTTCCTGCCGTGGGGCTGGAACATCGCCTACGAACCGGTCGACAAGCTCGCGTACATCGTGTTCTGCACGATCTCCGGTGCCGTCATTGCCGGTGCCTTGTCCTGGATCGCGACCCGCGGCCTGGCCAAGACCGGTGTCCTGAGCGCGTTCGCGTCCCGCAAGGCCGCCTCGGAGCCCGTCTTTTCCTGATGCCCAGTCCTGATTCCGGCACACCTGCTGTGGTGCGACCCGCCGCCATTTCCGCGCAAGGCTGGGGCTGGCGGCACGCTGGCCGCACCACGCAGGCCATTCACGCCCTCGACCTGGACATCCGTCCAGGGGAGCGTGTGCTCCTGCTCGGCCCCTCGGGCGCGGGCAAGTCGACGCTCCTGCATGCCTTGGCAGGCGTGTTGGGCGAGGAAGGTGACGACGCCGACGAGACGGGCTCGCTGCTGGTGGACGGCGTTTCGCCGAAGGCCCAGCGGGGCCGTGCCGGACTCATGCAACAGGACCCCGAAACCCAGGTGGTGCTTTCCCGGCTGGGCGACGACGTCGCGTTCGGCGCCGAGAACCTTTGCGTGCCGCGGGAAGAGATCTGGAAGCGGGTCCATGAAGCGCTCGACGACGTCGGGCTGCTGCGTAGTGCCGGTGGCAGTGCGAGCGGCAACTTCGCGCTCGACCACCCGACGTCGGCCCTCTCGGGTGGGCAGAAGCAACGCCTTGCACTGGCCGGCATCCTGGCGATGCGGCCCGGCTTGATCCTCCTGGACGAGCCGACCGCCAACCTTGACCCGGCCGGCGTGTTGGAAGTGCGCGATGCCGTGGGCCGCTGCCTGGACAAGACCGGCGCTACCTTGGTGGTGGTGGAACACCGGGTATCGGTCTGGAAAGACCTCGTGGACCGGATCGTGGTGCTGCAGCCGGGCAGCTCCTCCTCCAAGGGAGGGTCGACGCCAGCGGTGCTCCTGGACGGCGATCCGGACACCGTTCTGGCGCAAGCGAGGGACATGCTCACTGCTGCGGGCGTCTGGGTGCCCGGTTACGTGCCGTCCACCCGGCCACGTTCGGGAACAGGCTCTGGCTCGGGGGCCGGCCCCGAGAGCGCTGGAGAGCTGCTGCTCGGCACGCAGGAGCTCGCGGTGTCCCGCGAACGGCCACGGCGCCGCGGGTTCAAGACCATCCCGCCCCTTCCTGTGCAGTCCGGACTCGACGCCGAAGTGCTCGCCGGGCAGGCCCTGACCATCACCGGTCCCAACGGCGCCGGAAAATCGACCTTCGCGTTGACCCTCGCGGGCTTGTTGGCGCCGGTGTCCGGCACGGTGACTGCAGCCGTCGGGCTTAGCGACGGCGCCGGTAATGACCCGTTCAAGTGGAAGGCCCAGCAGCTGATCTCCCGGATAGGGACCGTGTTCCAGGAGCCCGAGCACCAGTTCGTCACCGGCCGCGTGCTCGACGAGCTCATGTTCGGCCCTAAGCACCTTGGCCATGGCGAGGACCGGGTGGACGAGTTGCTGGAGCGGCTGCGCTTGGGGCATCTCGTCGACGCCAACCCGTACACGCTCTCCGGGGGCGAAAAGCGCCGGCTGTCCGTGGCGACGGTGCTCGCCGCGCACCCCCGGGTCCTGGTGCTGGACGAACCCACCTTCGGCCAGGATGCGAACACTTGGGCCGAGCTTGCGTCCTTCCTGTCCGAACTGCTCGACGCCGGCACCTCCGTGGTTTCCGTGACCCATGACCAGGAGTTCAGCTCCGTCCTGGGCGGCACCGAGATGCGGCTCGAGCCTGCGTTCCAAGGCGGGGCCCGGCAGGAAGCGGGTGCGGCATGAGGGAAACCCTGACACTCCGAGGCAACAATGCACTCCTGACACGCGCGAATCCGCTGGCCAAGTTCGTGTCGGTCTTCCTGATCACCCTGGTGTTGGCGCTGTCCATCGACCTGGTGTCAGCTTCGACGGCGCTCATCGGCGAACTGGCGTTGTTCCCGCTCGCGGGGCTCACCGTGCGCTTGCTTTGGCAGCGCGGCTGGCCCTTGATTATCGCGGCCGCGCTTGGTGGCTGGAGCACCGCGATCCTGTCGGCGGACAGCGGAAGGATACTGCTCGACGTCGGGATCTGGTCTATCAGCGAAGGCTCGCTCCAGCTGGGACTCGGGTTTATGCTGCGCGGCCTTGCCATAGCGTTGCCGGCCATTCTCCTGATGAGTTGCACCGATCCGACGGACCTTGCCGATGCCCTGGCGCAGAAGGCGAAACTGCCGCACCGTTTTGTCTTGGGTACTTTGGCCGCGCTGCGGCTCGTGGGACTCATGGCGGAGGAGTGGCAGACCATCGGCATGGCACGTCGCGCGCGGGGTGTCGGCTCGCACGGGAGCCCGCCGCAACGGTTCAAGGCCATGCTCGGCCAAAGCTTTGGTCTGCTCGTCCAGGCGATCCGTCGGGCGTCCCGCTTGGCTGTGACTATGGAGGCCCGAGGCTTCGGCGGCGGACGGCGGACTTGGGCACGCGAATCCACCTACGGCCGCTTGGACGTCTGGGTGCTCGCTGGAGGGATGCTCATCGCAGCCGCGGCGGTGCTCGCTGCCCAGTGGGCAGGGACGTGGCACTTCGTCTGGCTGAAGCAGCCCAACTAGCTCGCAGTTGTTGTCGTTTTGGCGTCTCATAACGACAACAACTGCGAGTTACTTGGGTAGGCCAGCGGCTGGCTCCGGACAGTGGCGAGCAAACGTAAGGGGAGCCCCTGAAACGTTAATATCGCACGAGGCGACTATTCTGCGACAAAATCGGCGAGTTGCGTCACGAAACCTCCGGTTGATAGACCATCTGTGATATTTATTGGTTATGACGCAACCGACTGCCGAACATGTAGGTCTCCTTCTTCGCGACGCCCGCGGCGAAAAGGGCTGGACACAAGGACAGCTCGCTTCGGAACTGGGCACCAGCCAAAGCGCCATTGCCCGCATGGAACAGGGCAAGCAGAACCTCAGCCTCCGCATGATCGAGCGCCTTGAGTCGATCTTCGGACGAACCATCGTCAAAGTCGGCAAGCGGCAGATGACCCACCTGCGTGTGGAGGGCGGACGCACGCTCTCCGGCTCGGTGGACGTCAACAGCAGCAAGAATGCCGGCGTCGCACTGCTTTGCGCGAGCCTCATCAATCGCGGCACCACCATCTTGCGTCGGCTTGCCCGGATCGAAGAAGTCAACCGGATCGTCGAGGTTTTGACCTCAATTGGTGTCGAGTGCACCTGGCTGAACGGCAACGATCTTCGCATCCGCCGCCCGGAGACCCTGGACCTTGCCTCCATGGACGTGGAGGCGGCGCGCCGCACCCGCAGCGTCATCATGCTGCTGGGCCCCCTCTTGGATGAGGCGGCCTCGTATCAACTGCCCTACGCCGGCGGTTGCGATCTCGGGACTCGAACCGTGGAACCGCACATGCAGGCGTTGCGGCAGTTCGGGCTCTCGGTGGAGGCCAAGTCCGGCTTCTATTCCGTGCAGGCTCCACCGGCCGACGGCGAGCACCGCACCTTTGTCCTCACGGAGCGCGGCGACACCGTGACGGAGAACGCCATCATGGCCGCCGCGCACCGCAGCGGTACTACCGTGATCCGCAATGCCAGCCCGAATTACATGGTGCAGGACCTCTGTTTCTACCTGCAGGGGCTCGGCGTGGTGATCGACGGCATCGGAACAACCACCCTGAAGATCACGGGCCGCCCGGCGATCGACGTCGACATTGAGTACTTCCCGTCGGAAGATCCGATCGAGGCCATGAGCCTCATTACCGCGGGCATCGTGACCAACTCGGAAGTCACCATCTGCAGGGTCCCCATCGAGTTCATGGAAATCGAACTGGCCACGCTTGAGCAGATGGGCCAGCAGCTCGACATCTCCGGGGAGTACTTTGCCCGCAACGGACGGACTCGCCTGGTGGATGTCACTACCAAGCCATCGCGGTTGCGCGCCCCGGAAGACAAGATCCATCCGATGCCGTTCCCGGGGCTAAACATCGACAACTTGCCGTTCTTCGCGGTCATTGCCGGCAACGCCGAGGGCCAGACCATGATCCACGACTGGGTATACGAGAACCGGGCGATCTACTTGACTGAGCTCAACAAGCTCGGCGCCCAGGTCCAACTCCTCGATCCCCACCGCATCTATGTCAATGGCCCCACCAAGTGGCGTGGCGCGGAAGTCGGATGCCCTCCGGCACTTCGACCCGCAGCTTGCCTGCTGTTGGCGATGCTGGCGGCCCGCGGAACGTCCGAGTTGCGCAATATCTACGTGATTGAGCGCGGATACGAGGACCTGGCCGAGCGGCTCAACACCATCGGCGCCAAGATCGAGTACTTCCAGGACTGATGGGGGTCGGATGGTCGTTCTGAGTTCGGCCATGGTCCGGCGGAACATTCTGCTGGATCATCGGGAGTCGGGCCTTGCTCACGCCCCTAAAACAAAGGGTCTGCCTTCCGCGCCGTGGCGATGATCCAGCAGAATCCGTCGTTGCGATCACTTCCGTTGGCTGTCCAAGGCCAGAACGGCGCGGATTTCCTCCATCACCTGCTCCGGGTTGTTCCAGATCTTCTCGGGGGCGAAGCTCAGGACGTCAAAGCCACGCGCTTGTGCAGCGTTCAGGCGCGCCATGTCTTTTCTCCACGCCTCCCGGGAGCTGTGGAAGGCGTAGCCGTTGACTTCAACGATCAATCGCCTGCCAATCAGAAAGTCCACACGCCCCACGCCGCGGATTCGGACTTGGCGGCGGAATGTCAGGCCTTCTGATTCGAATAGCAGGCGGGCGCTGATCTCGGGTACCGATTCGGACAGCCCGTCTGCCTTTGCCAACAGCCTTCTGGCGTTTCCGTAGTAGTTGGCGGAGATTTCGCTTTCGATCATGGCCTGCGGGACGCCGAACTGCTTTATGGCCGATTGCGCGATCGAAATGGCATCCACCTCGGGTAAGCAGATCAATGCGTGAATTACTGCATCCTCGACCGATGCCAAGGGGACGGCGGCCTCCGGAGACAGTCGAAGGCCGCCATGCCGTACGAATCCCCTGCCCCGGCAGTGACGGGTAGCCAGATGCAAGCGCATGGGCTTGTCTTTGATCCACAGGCCGTAGCGTAAAGCTGCACTCGCGCACGTGACATGCCCGTTGTTGAGGATCGCCGTGAGGTATTCCGGATCCGCCGACTGGAGGGCCCACACTCCCTTTCGTGGTTGGTGTGCCCCGGCGGAAGCCAACTTGTGGATCGCTGAGGGGGTATAGCCGTTGGCGCGAAGCAGACCCACGCGGGCGACGCCGCCCACTGAGGAGAGGAAATCCAGGGCGTCCATGGATCCAGCTAGCCATGGAATTGCAGATGAAGTCCCAAGGAATGTGCCATATGTGGACGAGTTGGCCGACATTCTGCTGGATCATCCAGGGGCCGGCTATCGACTATGCCCGGAAAATAGGGGCTTTCCTCCCACGCTGCCCCCAATGATCCAGCAGAATCCCTCGATGCCAACGAAATCCTGACTCCACCAGCCGCCCCCGCCCAAGCCCGGACCAGCCTCTGTCTCCGCAAGGCTGCCATGGCGCACAATTGATCCGTGCGCACTTTTGGTGTGGAAGAGGAGTTGCTGATCGTCGATCCCGTGACCGGCGAGCCGCTCGCGCTTGCCGACGCGCTCCTCTCGGCCCCCGCCCACGACGACGCTGCCCACGACGGCCCTGCCCACGACGGCCCTGCCCACGACGGCCAGGACGGCCCCGAAGCCGGTCCGCCCCTTGAGGAGATCGACGGCCCCGATACCGGCCTAAGCCACGAGCTCAAGCTCGAGCAGATCGAAACCCAGACCCGGCCATGCCGCAGCTACGCAGAGCTCCTGCACCAGATCCGCAGGGGGCGGGGCCTCGCGAGCCATGCCGCTCGCCGCCACGGCGCAAGGATCGCCGCGTTGGCCACGTCGCCCGTGGACGCCGCGTTGCACACCACCCCGGATCCCCGCTACGCCATTATGCTCGAACGTTTCGGCATCACGGCGCACGAACAGCTCACCTGCGGATTCCACGTCCACACCTCGATCGAGTCCCCGGAGGAAGGCGTGATGGTCCTTGACAGGATCAGGGACAAGCTCGCCGTTTTCACCGCGATGAGCGCCAATTCTCCTTACTGGCGGGGGCTGGCTACCGGTTTTGAGAGTTACCGGACGCAGGCGTGGAACCGTTGGCCGTCCTCCGGCCCGTCAGCCATCTTCGGTTCCTTGGCCGCTTACCGACGCGTTGTCAGGAGGCTCATCGAAACGGGAGTGTTGCTGGACGAGGGGATGGTCTACTTCGACGCCAGGCTGTCCCGGCACGTTCCCACGGTGGAGGTCCGGGTTGCCGATGTCTGCCTACGGGCCGAGGATGCGGCGCTCATCGCGGTGCTCGTCAGGGCCTTGGTCGAGACTTCTGTTCGTGAATACCATGCCGGAATAGAGCCGGCGGCCGTGCCCACGGCGCTTTTGCGGATGGCGTCCTGGCAGGCAAGCAACTTCGGACTTCGCTCCGAACTGCTGGACTTCGGAACGTTCCGCCCGGAGCCCGCCGCGGACGTCGTCTGGTCGTTGGTGGAGTACTTGGAACCTGTGCTCGCCGAGCAGGGCGAATTCGACTTGGTCCAAGCCGGCGTGGCGGCCATCCTGAGCCGCGGCAACGGCGCCATCGAACAGCGTGGTGTTGCCGGCCGCTGGAGCGAGACCAACGGGGGCACGCCCGACGCCGCCGGGCTGGCCGCCGTCGTCGAGCACGCCGTTCAGATCACGATGCGCTCGGAGAGGGACGAGAGCGACACCAAGCCGCAGCCCGTCCTCACCTGGGTGCGCCAGGACTGGCGCGAAGCGCCGGGTTAACCCGCCGGGCTAGACCTGTTTGAGGGCCCTTTCCAGGTCCCCGATGAGGTCGTCCACGTCCTCCAGCCCCACCGAAAGCCGCACGACGCCGTCGCTCAGGCCAATGGCCGCGCGGCCTTCCGGACCCATGGCGCGGTGCGTGGTGGTGGCGGGGTGGGTGATGAGGGACTTGGAGTCGCCGAGGTTGTTGGAGATGTCGATCACGGCGAGCCCGTCCAGCAGCGCGAAGGCGGCCTCTTTCGCCGATCGCCCCGCAGAGGGCAGCAGTTCAAAGGTGAGCACGGTTCCGCCGGCCTTCATTTGCTTCGCCGCGAGCTCGTATTGCGGGTGCGACTTCAGCAGGGGGTACTTGACCCAGCTGATGGCCGGCTGATCCTCAAGCCATTCGGCGATCCGCAACGCAGACGCCGAGGAGTGGTTGACGCGCAGCGCCATCGTTTCCAGGCCCTTGGTCAGGACCCAGGCGTTGAACGCGGAAAGCGACGGCCCGGTGTGCCGCATGAGCTGCTTGACGGGACCGTCGATGAATTCCTTGGCGCCCAGGATTGCTCCGCCCAGGACCCGGCCTTGGCCATCGATGTGCTTGGTGCCCGAGTAGACAATCACGTCCGCGCCGAGATCGCCGCAGCGCTGCAGCAGGGGAGTGGCGAAGACGTTGTCGACGACGACGGTAGCGCCCGCCGCGTGGGCTAGTTCGCTAACTGCTGCAATGTCCACGATTTCCTGCATGGGGTTCGACGGCGACTCGAAGAACACTGCCGTTGTCGGCTCGGACAATGCGGCACGCCACTGGTCCAGGTCCGGGCCGTCCACGAAGACGGTCTCGACGCCCCAGCGGGGCAGGATCTCGTTGAGGATCACGAAGCAGGAACCGAAGAGCGAGCGGGCGGCAACCACGCGGTCGCCGGCGGCCAGCAACGCACCGAGGGCTGTGAAGACAGCGGACATGCCCGACGCCGTCGCGAAGCACGCTTCGGTGCCTTCGAGCAGGCGGAGTCGCTCCTGGAAAGTGGCCACGGAGGGGTTGCCGTAACGGGAGTAGACGAAGCGCTCGTCCTCGCCCGTGAATGCGCGCTCTGCGGCTGCGGCCGACTCATAGACGAAGCCGGAGTTCAGGAAGACGGCCTCGGACGTTTCTTGGAAGTTGGTGCGGTCAAGACCGCCGCGGACTGCCTGGGTGTCAGGGCTCCAGCCGGCGGCGTCAGGATTGAAAGTCACTTAGATGTTCCCCAGATTCGTCGGAAGTCCACGGTTTTTCCAACCGTTCACGGTTCGCTCGCCGTAGCGGTCCGGTTCGCCCTCGAAGCCCTCCAGGACGTTGTAGGCGGTGTAGCCGGCCTGTGTTGCGGCGATCGCGGCGGCGATGGAACGCTGTCCGGAGCGGCAGAGGAAGACCAGTTCGGTGCCGTCCGCCTCCGGAGCCTGCTGCGTCAGCTCTTCGATGAAACGGGTGTTGGGAATGCCGCCGGCCAAGTTCCACTGGATGAACAAGGGATCGTTTTCCGTCGCCTTTGTGTCAGGGATCCCGATGTGTGCCCACTCTCCTTCGGTGCGGACGTCCACCAGGATGGCGCCTTGTTCCAGCTTGGCCCAGGCATCGTGCGGGCTGAGGTCGCCTGCGTAGCTCATGCGTGCCCCTCGCCGTCGAACTCTTCATCGAGCTGGTCTACCGCGTTGGCAACTGCTGCATCTGCGCTCGCGATCGCGGCGGGCAGGACGATGGCCTGGGCCACAATCACGTCCGTGCCATTGAAGGTCGCGGCCGGGCTGCCGTGCAACACGTATCCCTCCGCGAGGGCGGTGGAGATCCGCTCGCAGAAATCCTTCGTGTCAGGGCCCGTGATGAGACGGTACGAGAGTTTTTCTTCGGTGGGTTCAGGCATTGGTGCTCCTCAGTCACGCTTGCAGTTCGAAAGTGTCGATACGCCGAGTAGTCACCTGAGGCACCCCGCCGGAGAGAGGGTTGCCGACCAGCAAGTCAGGGCTTCGCGCTGGTGCTCATTACTCAAGAAGAAAATAACATCCACGACGGCGGCCTGCATCACCGGCCGTCGTCATGTTCCGTAACCGGGGGTCCTAGGCGTCGGTTTCATTCGGCAGCGGTTCAAGGCTTGCCTGGATCCGGGGTGGAATGGCGTCAAACCGCGACGCCACTCCCGTAGGGAAGTGATGGAAAGTGGAACCTTGGTGCTTCCGGATTTCCAGCAACTCGTGCACGGATATCCCGGTGGCCGTGGCGAGCGCGTGCAGCGAGAGGCTGTTGTGATGAGCCAAGGCAAAAACCACACCCGACAGGGCTTCGAAACCTTCTGTCTCGTAGATTTCCTTCACCAAGTTGGACATGCCGTTTGCATCATCGATTGATCCCGCTGACGCACCAGTCGCCATGGCCGTCAGCGACCATGCAGCAGAGTCGGGGCTGATGTAGATGCTCATGTCGATACCCTACGGACTCAGGCCCGCTTGGGGAATGGGCGATACGTTTATCTTTATGGCAGCACTCACCGACCTTGACCGTCAGCTCCTCTCCGCCCTCCGGGAGGACGGCAGGGCGTCCGTGGCGAGCCTCGCGCGTAAGCTGGGCGTCGCCAGGGCCACTGTGAATAGCCGGCTCGAGCGGCTAGTTTCCTCGGGAACCATCGTTGGTTTCACCGCGAGGGTGCGCGACGAGGTCGATCCACTTGCCATTCGCGCCATTGCGCTCATTGCCGTGGAAGGAAGATCGGCTGACAAAGTCATTCGCCAACTCAGGGGACTTCCGGAGATTTGGGCACTGCACACCACAAATGGCGGTTGGGATCTTGTGGCCGAGCTGCGCACAGAAAGCCTTAGTGACTTTGACCAGGTGTTGGGCCGGATCCGCGGCATCGAAGGGATCGTCAATAGCGAGACAAGTTTGTTGCTCAGTTCCGTCCTGCGGTAGTCGACCGCTTGAAGCACGCCAGTATCCAATGAGCATTGTGTAGAGATGTGTTCGTCATTTTGCGCAGCTTTTCAATGAAAAGTACGTACTTTGGCAATTGTGGATGCATATCGCCGCTCCGTAGCCTCGTAGCAACAGTGCTTATGAGGGAAAGGAGCGCACATGACGCGCTTTGTCGATGTCCGCAATATGGTTCGTTGGACGGCCGGGCGAGGCCCGGAGACCATCATCTCGGAGATGATTCAATACTTGGAAGACGACTTCCGGCGGTGGGAATCCTTTGACAAGACTCCGAGGGTGGCAAGTCACACGCCGTTTGGGGTCATCGAGCTGATGCCCACCAGCGACCAGGAAACATACGGCTTCAAGTATGTAAATGGACACCCTTCGAATCCAGCGCGTGGCTTCCAGACCGTGACAGCTTTCGGTGTCCTGTCCGACGTCCATAACGGTTATCCGACGTTCCTTGCGGAAATGACAGTGCTGACGGCGCTGCGAACGGCGGCTACGTCGGGGATGGTCGCGAAGAAACTCGCGCGCCCCGATTCCCGCATCATGGCGATGATCGGGACCGGAACCCAATCGGAGTTTCAGGCCCTGGCCTTCCGGGCGGCCCTGGGTATTAACAGTGTCAGGATCTGGGACACGGATCCGGCTGCGATGGAGAAATTCGTCCGGAACATGGCTCCCCTCGGCTTCGACATCACCATCGCAGACTCGGCCGCCCACGCAGTGGAGGGCGCCGACGTCGTCACCACGTGCACGGCGGACAAGGCCAATGCCACCATCCTGACGGTTGCCCAGGTCTCGCCCGGTGTTCACATCAACGCGATCGGTGGCGATTGCCCAGGGAAGACCGAACTCGACGCTGCCATCCTTGGCGTCGGCGATGTCTTCGTGGAATACGATCCCCAGACGCGGATTGAAGGCGAGATCCAACAAATGTCCGCCGAATTTCCCGTCACGGAATTCTGGCAGGTCCTGTGCGGGCACGCGCCGGGCCGCACCTCCACGGACCAGATCACGATTTTCGATTCCGTGGGCTTCGCGATCGAGGACTTCTCCGCCTTGCGGTATCTGCGCGATGCCGTTGAGGGTTCGGAATTTTTCGAGGAGATCGACCTCGTCGCGAACCCCGATGACCCCAAGGACCTCTTCGGTCTGGTGCGGGCACTTTCTCCCATCGGATCCTGAGAAGGGGAAGTCTGGTGCGTCGGCCCCAGAACCGGCGCACCAGACGTTTATCCAGCTTGCCCGGCGCAACTAGTTAACTACTGAGGCCATGGCGGCACAATAGGGTCGCCAAGCTAAATTACGCGGCCCGCTACACTCGGATTCATGGTGGGTCATGGGGGAACCAGAACCGTAGCGCTATTGCTGGCAGGGCTGCTGCTCGCGGCCGGTTTGTCCGGCTGTCAATATACCGACGCCGGCGATCCTCGGCCGGCTGCCGGCACCACTCGGAGTTCCCCTCCGCGGGCACCGTTGCCCACCAAGGACCAGGCAACGGTGGCGCTCGAAGCCAGCAATCTCGTTACAGCCAGGAAGCTTCTCGGGGCCGCCTCCGGCGCGGTGATCCTGGAGGATTCCGGCACGGTGGGCGGCGCCGGTAGCGGGGTTGGTAAGAGTGCAAGGATCGAGGACGCGGGCTCGTATACTCTGACCGCAGCCTGTGTTGGCGCCTCGGATGTCCACCTTGTCATCGCCCAGGATCCACGGATCGGCCTTGCCCCGCAGGATCAGACGATCGATTGCGCTACTTCCTACTCGCGAGTTGTTCAGCTGCAGCCCGGGTCGGTCAATGTCCAGATTCTAGAAATGCGGGATTATTCAGGTGCTTCCGCCACCTCAACAGGCGGGGGCGTCGCTGCGGTGAGGATCACGGCGGGCGGCTGAATCCTCAGGTACGCGGGCGCCCGTTATTGAATGTCTTCCGGTTCCGCCGAGGGCCCAGGTGGCCGGTGCAGAGGGGGCGGGCCGGGATGCGGGGGCAGGGGCACATGTTTGTGCAGGTGCGGTGGATGCGGGCCGCCGTGCGGCGGACGCGGCGGATGCCGGGGCGGGGGTGGCGGGCCCGGTTCCGGCTCGGTCTCCCCAGCCGCGGCCTCAGGCACCGTCCGTTCATCGTCGGCACTGGTTTCCTCCGAGGTACCTTCGTCGGGGGCCTCGGTCACGAGCCCGTAATAGTTGTATAGTTCCTGCTCCTGCATCTCCGTGATCGCGCCGCGGTCGCTCTCGATGCGCGGGCCGTTCTTCACTTTGTCCTTGGCGAAAGCCACCTTGATCACTGAATTCTCAAGGCTGGCTCCGGAAAGCGGGGCGAAAGACTCGGACATGCCGAATAATCCGGTCCGTACCGTGACAAAGACAGGATCCCCGGAATCACCGCTCGTGAAGATTTGTTCCACTGAGCCGATCTTCTCCCCGGCGACGTCCACGACAATCCCTCCGTTGAGGACGATATTGTCGATGTCCTGCAAGCTGAGCATGATGCAGTTCCTTCTCGAATGGGGTTCCGGCGGTACTGGCCAAGCTGTTCTATATTCTGTCCTGATTCTTCGCGCCCGGCGACAGGGGCCGGCACGCGCCGAACGCGCTCACCGTCCGGTGACTGCCAGCACCGCTACTGCCGCAAACACGGTCAGAGGAGCAACCATCAGTCCGAAGATCGCGTAGCCCTTCCAAGTAATCAGGACGTTCATCCGCATCAGCCGGTCGTGCCACAGCAAGGTTGCCAGGGACGCCCACGGGGTGATGATCGGGCCCGCATTGACTCCAATCAGCAACGCGGCCATCCGCACGGGCGTCCCCGCCAGCGGCTCTGCGAGCAGGTATGCAGGCAAATTGTTGAGGACATTGGAGCCGACGGTACCCGTCGCGGCGAGCCGAACCAGATCCAGGAAGCCGTGGCCTTGTCCGGCCAGCTGACTCAGCAACACAGAGGCTCCCAGATGCCTGACGGCCTCCATCACTAGGAAGAGGCCGGAAGCGAACAGCAACAAGGACCAAGGAATCAGGGTCACCTTGAGAACCTGCGGGCGCCGGAACGCGAACACCACGCCCAGCACTACAGCCCCGGCCAGGGCAGGGATCCATACCGGGACTCCGGACACCAATGCGGGCAGCAGCAGCGCCAGAACCACAGCGCTGCACCCGAGCAGGACCCAGTCCGCCCCAGGCCTCGATTCAGCGCCGGCTGGCTGTTCAGGCCTGATCCGCCCGACCGGGATCCGTGAATAGCGGTTGCGCAGATCCCGCCGGAAGACGATGGCGATGAACAGCAGCGGTACGACGACGGCCGCAAGGGAGGGCGCCCACATCAGGCCAGCAAACGCACCTGGAGTAATACCGCCAAGGCTGTGCTGTGCCAGAAGGTTGGTCAGGTTGGAAATGGGAAGCAGCAAGCTTGCCGTGTTTGCCAGCCACACGGTCGTCAGTGCGAAAGGCAGGGCCGGCAGCCCGGCTTGCCGCGTCACGCTGACCACCACCGGGGTCAGCAGCACAGCCGTTGTGTCCAGGGAAAGGAAGACAGTGCTGAGCGTTGCAAAGACCGCGAGTAAGAGCCACAAGAGAATGCTGTATCCACGGCCCCAATAACGGAGCCGGCGGGCAGTCCAAAGGAACACCCCGGCCTCACTGCACAGCTCAGTCACAACCGTCATCGCGACGACGAATAGCAGAATCGGAGCCACCCGGTCCACGAGGGCCATCAGATCGCTGAAAGGCAGTGCGCCCGTGGCAATCGCCGCGGCACCGGCCACAAGCAGAACCGCCCCAATGATCGCCAAACGCATGAACGGAGTCTATTCCCCCGGCATGCGACCCTCGGACCAAGGACGGCAATCATCGCCAAGCTAAGCTCGGATCACGTCGATACTGACTGAATCCCTGCTTGACGGAAAACATAGGTGAAACCGTGACGCTTGCCGAGGACAACTTCAACCAGCCAATTCGGATCCAATTCGAGGCATTCATCGACGAGCACCGTCGCGCGATCCATGACTGCTTGAACGGGTTGACGGAAGAACAGGCCAGGCGGTCATTGGTGCCGTCCCGGACCACGTTGCTGGGCCTCGTGAAACACGCGACCTTCGTCGAAAAGGTATGGTTCGACGAAGCGATCACGTGCCGTTCGCGCGCCGAGATCGGGATCCCTGCGACGCCGGACGAATCGTTTCTCCTCGACGGCGACGACACCATCGCTTCAATCCAGCAAGCACACCGCGAGGCATGCGAAGCATCGCGCCAGGCGACATCGTCCTTGGGGCTCGACGACATGCTCAACGGGAACCGACGCGGTCCGCTACCGCTGCGTTGGGTCTACCTCCACATGCTCCGCGAGCTTGCGCAACACTGCGGGCACGCAGACATCCTGCGCGAGCAGATCCTCAGCCAGGCATAACGGCGAGGTGCTCGTCACCGCTTTCAGGCGCTCGCGAGCCCAGGGCGAGAGCGACTACTTTCCGGTAGGTAGTAGGGGAGTGTCGATTCTCGATTTCCTTAAGCAGTCCAGTAGCCATCACTCGCGACCCCTTGAGCCTTGGTCCATATGATCCGAATTGGGGCACTGGTTGTCCAAAACACGATTGTTCGGGGTCCCGGGGGGATTGCGAAGCGTCAACGCGTTTCACGCGGAGACGCATCAGATTATTTACTGCGGCTGAGACTTCGCTGGACCAGGGATTCGGGGTAATCCGGCGCACGCCAAAGTCGCGCAACCAAGTTATGGGATGCAGACATGAAATTGACGAGTCGCGAGCCCCTCATGAGGGGCTCAACAGATCCAGCACCGCGGCTTCCCGCGAAAGTCAGGCCTATGAGCAGGTGGTTCGCCGCGGGCAGCGTTGCGGCTGTCATGGCCAGCTTCCTGGTGGGCGTTGTGGTCGCGGCGCCTGCACAGGCGGCGGCGAACACGGTCGTGTCACTGACATTCGATGACGGCAACGCGGACCAGATGACGGCCGAGTCCACCATGAAGAGCTTGGGCCTGAACGGCACGTTTTTCATCACGAGCGGGTGGATTGACCAACCCACTTACCTGACCACTGCCAACCTGCAACAGATCGCCGCCGACGGCAATGAGATCGGCGGCCACACCGTGACCCACCCGGATCTTGTGTCCCTGACCGCCGGCGAGTCGACGCGGCAGATCTGTAACGGCCGGGTGGCGCTGATGAACATGGGCTTCAAAGTCACGAGCTTCGCCTACCCCTTCGCTTCCGAAGACCCGGCCACCGAGGCCTTGGTGAAGCAGTGCGGTTACAACAGTGCCCGCGGCCTGGGTGACACGGCCAGCAAGGACCCTGCCTCGGCGACGCTTCCCGCGGCAGACACCATCCCGCCGGCCAATCCTTACGTCACTGCAGCACCGAGCGAGGTAGACAGCACCTGGACCCTGGCGGATCTGCAGAACCAGGTGACCCACGCCCAAACTGCGGGCGGTGGGTGGGTCCAGCTGACCTTCCACCACATCGCGGTCGGCACGGACCCGACGCTGACCATCAGCCCGACCCTGTTCAGTGATTTCGCCACCTGGCTGGCACAGCAGAAGGCGGCTGGTACCGTCGCTGTGCAGACAGTGGACCAGGTCGTCGGCGGCACCCAGCAGCCCCCAGTCCAGGGCCCTGCGGTACCTCCACCGCCACCGCCGGGGACGAACATGATCCAAAACCCCAGCCTGGAAACCTTGGTCAACACGATCCCACAGTGCTGGGCCGCCGGCGGCTTCGGCACCAACACCCCGGCCTTCTCCATCGTCACCCCCGGCCACACCGGTACGAACGCCGAGCAGCTGACCGTGACCGGGTTCGTGTCCGGGGACGCGAAGCTCCTGCCGGCCCTGGACCTGGGCGGTTGCTCACCGACAGGAACGCCCGGACATATCTATCAGCTGAAGGCCTGGTATAAATCCACCGCGCCGACCCAATTCGAAGCATATACGCGTATCGGTAACGGGTATTGGCCCTACTGGACCGCAAGCCCCCAGGTCCCCGCCGCGGCGAACTGGACCCAAATTACCTGGACCACCCCGCCACTGCCGGCCGGCGCGTCAGGTATCAGCTGGGGACTGAACATCCAAGCCAACGGCACCATCACCACTGACGACTATGAGATGTACGACGTCGGTAACCAACCGGCTGGAGCTGCGACCGCAATTGCGGCTGCGGCTGCTGGGCCTCCGAGTATCGGCACCGCCACCGGAGCGATGGTTTGTGGCCTGACCGCAGGCGGCTGCTACCAGTACTTCCAGAGCGGCGTGGTGCACTGGTCAACCGCGACCGGGGCACACGTCACGAAGGGCGCCATTGATGCGGCTTGGGCCGCAACGAATTGGGAGAACGGTATTCTGGGCTATCCGACCAGCAATGAGATCGGCGGGCTGAAGGACGGGGGCGTCTACCAGACGTTCCAGGGTGGCGTGATCCACTGGTCCCCGGCGACGGGTGCCCATTTCACCAGGGGCGCCATTGATGCAGCCTGGGCGGCCCAGAATTGGGAGAACGGGTTCCTCGGCTATCCGACCAGCAATGAGATCGGCGGGCTTAAGAACGGCGGCGCCTACCAGACGTTCCAGGGCGGCGTGATCCACTGGTCTGCTGCAACGGGAGCCCATATCACCAGGGGCGCCATTGATGCAGCCTGGGCGGCCCAGAATTGGGAGAACGGGTTCCTCGGCTATCCGACCAGCAATGAGATCGGCGGGCTTAAGAACGGCGGCGTCTACCAGAACTTCCAAGGTGGAGTCATCTACTGGTCCCCAGCCACCGGTGCCTTCCCCAACGGCGGAGCCATTCGCGTAGCCTACGCATCCCAGGGTTGGGAGAACGGTCGCCTTGGTTACCCGACCACCACCGAGTACGCGGTTTCGGGCGGAAGAGCGCAGAACTTCCAAGGAGGACGCATCACCTGGTCGGCAACTACAAACGCAACCACCATTACCTACAACTGAGATTGAACGCATGCGGACGCCGGCCCTGCCGGCGTCCGCACCCTTGAACCGGCAGGGGGCGTAGCGGCAGACTGCATCTCTGACGCACGCCCCCTGCCGCTGCCTGCGGCGGAGGGTTAGCCTCCGCTCATCGTTTCTCAGGGGGAGAAAGCCCTACTCGATCCCCGCGAAAAGCTCGTTGAGCTCGGCCGTCAGCTGTTTGCGCATTGCCGGGGTACCAATCTCCCTGCCGTCCACATGGTTGACCGGCGCAATGAGCCGGATGCTCGAGATCAGCCACACCGCATCGGCGTCGAACAGGTCTTCCGGGACCAGGGGCCCGTAGCCGAGCTCCCAGCCCGCGGCCTTCGCCTTGGTGAACAGCGCGTCCTGGGACGTGCCCGGGAGGATCCCGCTGTCCAGTTGCGGAGTGATGAGGCGCTTGACCGTGCGTACCGAGCCGGCGCCGTCGTCGACGGTTTCAACGTGGGCCAGCAACACCGTGGACGTCGGGCCCTCCAGAACACGGCCGTCTGTTGAGGTGAAGATGGCGTCGTCCGCGCCTTGCTTGTGCGCGTAGCGCAGCGCGGCCATGTTCACGGCGTAAGAGAGCGTCTTGGCGCCGAGCAGCAGCCAGGGGGCGCGGTCGCCCGCTTCCGTGTCGAAGCCGCGGTCAAGAAGTACGACGTCGATGCCCGTCTCGCGCTGCCGGCGGCTGCCCGCGGGGGACGGCGAAGCCTGGATCCAGCACGTGGGAGTCGAGGCGCCTTCCACTCCGCGCGTCACCAGAAGCTTGACGACGACTTCGTCCTCGGCTGGGCTTGGCGCGGGGAAGGCGTCCCGGAATTCGGTGATCGCGGTGTCGATCGCGCGGCGCCAGACGTCCTGTTCGGGAATATTGAGGTCCAGTGCGCGGGCTGAGCTCTCAAGCCTGTTCAGGTGCGCTTGCACCTTGCGCGCACGGCCCTCGACGGCGAGCAGCGACTCGAAGACGCCGTCACCCCGGGTGGCTCCCAGGTCGGTTGCCATGAGCTGCGGCTGGCTGGAATCGGCGACGCGGCCGTTTTCGAACGCTGGATCCAGGAAAACGAGGACCGTCGAGGCAGGTAAAGTCATGCTTCCAGCTTAGTGCTGGCCCACAGGACGAGCAGTCGGGAGCGGTGCGCCAGATAGGCTGGGCTGACTGCTGGTTCTTTGATAGCTATTCGATCGTGGGGGTGTGGGGTGCTGTTTCCTTTTCAGTTCGGGACAGAGTGGACTTGGCTCCTCGGCGCGTGGGCCATCGTTGAGATCGTCTTGCGCGTCGTGCTGCTGGGCGTCATCCCCGGAAACCGCCGCCCCACGACGGCCATGGCGTGGCTCCTCGCCGTCTTCCTCGTTCCGTCCGTCGGTTTCGTCCTGTTCCTGTTGTTCGGCAATTTCCGCTTGTCCCGCCGTCGTCGGGAGCAGCAGGAGCAAGTCAACGATCGGGTGCGTGCAGGCACTTCGGCGCTTGCCGACGTCGTAAGCACATACTCGGGACCCGAATGGGTGACGTCGGCTGGTGAACTGAACAGGCGCCTGGGTTCCTTGCCGATGGTGGACGGTAATTCCGTGGAGCTGTTCCCCGGCTACGAGGAGTCGATCAAGGCCATGACGGAAGCGGTCCGGGGGGCCAAGAAGTTCGTCAATGCGGAGTTCTACATCATGAGCAGCGACTCCGTCACGGACGAACTCCTCACGGAGTTGGAAAACGCGGCAGCGCGCGGCGTCAGCGTCCGCCTGCTGTTCGATCACATCGGCACGCTGCGGATCCCCGGCTACCGGAGGCTGGTCCGTAGGCTCAGCAGCGGCCAGATCCAGTGGCGCCGCATGTTGCCGTTGCTGCCCATCCATGGACAGTGGCGCCGTCCGGATTTGCGGAACCACCGGAAAATCCTGGTGATCGACGGCGAAATTGCCTTCACGGGCTCGCAGAACCTGATCGAGCCCTCCTATAACAACCCCAAGCACCGGCGCGCCGGACGTAAATGGGTGGAACTCATGGCGCGGATGGAGGGGCCGATCGTTGCTACCCTCAACGTCGTCTTCGCTACCGACTGGCTCAGCGAAACCGATGAATCCCTCGAAAACCAACTGCAGGTCGCGGTCCAGGCAACACCCGGCCGAATGACGGCCCAGGTGGTTCCCAGCGGCCCGGGGTTCGTCACCGAAAACAACCTGCGCCTGTTCAATACGCTGATTTACTCGGCCCAGCACCGCATCTCAATTTGCAGCCCGTACTTCGTGCCCGACGATTCCCTGCTGTACGCCATTACGACGGCGGCCCAGCGTGGCGTCGACGTGGAACTTTTCGTCTCCGAGAAGGGCGACCAGTTCCTGGTCCACCATGCCCAGCGCTCCTACTACGAGGCGCTGCTGGAAGCCGGGGTGCGGATCTACCTGTACCGCGCGCCGTACGTCCTGCACGCCAAGCACTTCACCATCGACGAAGAAGTGGCCGTCCTAGGCTCCAGCAATATGGACATGCGCTCCTTCTCGCTCAACATGGAGGTGTCCGTGATGCTCTTGGGCGCCGAAGCCGTGGACAGCATGCGCTCCGTGGAGTCGAGTTACCGGGAAATGTGCCGCGAGCTGACCCTGGAGGGCTGGTTGCACCGGCCGATGCTTGCCAAATATGTGGACAACGTGGCGCGGCTGACGGCGACCCTGCAGTAGGGGCTCAGTCCTCGGTGCAGGCCTCGTCCGCGGGTTCGGCATGGACCCTCGACAGCAACCCATGGAGTTGCTGGAGCTCATCGGCCGAGAACCCCGCAAAGGCCTCCTGCTCGACGTCGGCCACCGCAACTTCAATCGATGCCACCGCGCGCTTGCCTTCCGCGGTGATTTCAACGATATGACGACGACGGTCCGCGGGATCGCGACGTCGTTCCGCCAGCCCTTCGCGTTCGAGGTCGTTCAGGACCGCTACCAGTCCGCTCGCGTCGATGGAGAGAGCATCGATCAGGCCCTGCTGGCTGAGCGGCCCGGACTCCTCAAGCCGGCACAGCAACACGGCATGCCTTGGGCTGAGCCCGGAGGAGTCGAGGGCTTGGCGGAGGCGCGTATTCATGATGCGCCCGTGGCGCGCCAAGAGAAACCCCAGTTGCTTTCCCGCTGCCGAAGAACTCATCAGCAAAATCTTATCACTGAGGAAATTATTGATCACCGGCAATCGTTGTGCTTCATAAACGATCTGAGCGGCACGAGCCGGGCAGCGTGAGTTTTCTAACTAAGGAGTTGCCATGAATGATCAGGCTCCCCACCCCACTGTGGTGGTTATCGGTGGAGGCTACGGTGGGATCTCCGTAGCGAAGGCCCTGGACGAACACGCGACGGTTACCTTGGTGGAGCCCAAGGACGCTTTCGTACACAACATCGCGGCCCTCCGATCGGTAGTCCAAACCGATTTCCTGCCGCGGATGTTCCTTCCCTATGACCGCCTGCTGGTGCGCGGAACGGTACTCCGGGACCGCGCCGTCCGGGTGGACGGGCACACGGTCGAGTTGGCCTCGGGTGCCAGCCTGGCACCGGACTACATTGTCCTCGCCAGCGGTTCCAGCTACCCGTTCCCGGCCAAGAGCGATCGAATGGTCACTTCCGACGCCATCGCCCGCTACCTGGCCGCACATGATGACCTCAAACGCGCCGACAGGGTGATGCTGCTGGGCGCCGGGGCTGTAGGCCTTGAATTTGCCGGCGAGATCGCGGCGGCGTGGCCGGAGAAGGACATCGTGATGGTGGATGTGGCGCCGGACATCCTGCCAGGGCCGTACGATCCACGGCTGCGGATTGAGGTCAACCGGCAGCTGGATGGACTCGGCGTACGGCGGATCCTGGGGAATCCGTTGGTCCAGTTGCCGCCCGTTCCCGCGGGCGAATTCGCCACCTTTACCGTGAACACGGCAGACGGTACGGACATCCAGGCGGACATTTGGTTCCGCTGCTATGGAATAGCCCCGCAGACGGACTACGTGGCCGGAGACCTCCTGGCCGCACGGACTGCCGAGGGCTACCTGGACGTCACCCCCGAACTCCGCGTCGCGGGCTTCGAGAACGTCTACGCCTTGGGCGACATTTCGGCGATCGACGTGAACAAAGCCGGCGTCGCGGGACGCGAGGCCGTGGTGGTTGCCAAGAACATCCAAGCCCAGATTGAGGGCTCGGCGGAACTGTCCGCTTACGCGCCGTCGAAGCCGGTCATCATCCTTCCCTTGGGGCCGTCCGGCGGTTCTGGCCAATTGCCCGACGGCGAGATCGCCAGCCCGGAGCTGATCTCCCAGATCAAGGGTCAACACATGATGATCGACCGCTATGTCGAAATGTTGAATCTCGGCGCATGAGTTGACTGCTTACGCCGACTGCTAGTACTCGCCTTTGATCACAAAGAAAGAGCCGCGAATAACGCCGGCCAGCTTCGACTTCTGGCGAGCGAATTTGAAGCGTGACGCCAGTTCTTCCGGGATCTCCATGCCGTCGGCGAGTTTGAATCCGACCGCTCGCTTCCCGCCGGCCTCGATGCTGTACATGACGTTGATCGACAGTCCCGACTCGTAGAAGACGTACGCCATCCGCAAACCGTCGACGTCGAAGGAAGTTGCTTCCAGCGGGCGGGAGCTGATGACGATGTCGCGCTCCTCCTTCAGGATGCGGCTCACCCGCTCGACCACTTCCGGAACCTCGCTGGCCGGACTCACGGTGAAGACGTGGTCGTATTTGTTCCGGTAGTAGCGGCCCTCGTTGGCGCGCAACCCGGCAAGCGCCTCGGCAACCGGAGACGATTCCAAGCCAACGGTAGAAACGTTCTCGAAGTCAACGATGTACGGCATGCATCCTCCTAGTAAGACGTGGTTGGACCAATGCTAACGTGACGGCGTTCCAGCGCTCCCAAAGGGGCTTTCCATCCAGGAGTAATGGGGCGATTCTGTAAGTCCAAGCATGTTTGGAAGCGTTCTTCGGAGGCATCATGGCGCGGAAAAACGAGTCCCCGGCTGTGCAGGCACCGCCCGAGCCGGGAGACGAATACCCTGAGAAAGTCCGGATCCTGGCCGAGGGCCGTTTGGTCAGCGACAGGCTGTGGAATGCGGACCTCGCACCGGCCCGGCAACGCAACTGGAGAGTCCGCAGCCTCTTCGCCCTGTGGATGTGCGACGTCCACAGCATCGCCGGTTACACTTTTGCGGCCGGTCTCTTCATTACCGGCCTGGTGGGCTGGCAAGTCTTCCTGGCCCTGGTCCTCGGCATTACCCTGGTCTACTTCCTCATGAACTTTGCCGGGACGGCGGGGCAGAAGACCGGCGTACCGTATCCGGTCCTGGCGCGGATGTCCTTCGGCCTCTTCGGCGCCAACCTGGCCGCCCTGATCCGGGCACTCATCGCCATCGCCTGGTACGGCATCCAGACCTGGCTCGCTTCGGAAGCCGTGCTGGTGCTGCTGTTTTCCGTGTGGCCCCAGCTGACTTCGCTCGACGGCCCGGACGTGCCCCGCATCCTTGGCTTGACGCCGCTCGGCTGGGCGGCTTTCCTGGTCCTTTGGGCCGTCCAGCTGTTGGTCATTCGACGCGGTATGGAGACAGTCCGGAAGTTCCAGGACTGGGCCGGTCCTGCCATCTGGGTGGCCATGTTCGCGCTGGCGATCTACATCCTGACGCAAGCGGGCAACAAGTTCAGCCTTTCGATACCCGGGGTCGCGCCCTTGGACGGCCCGGCGGCCTTGACCCAGTTCTTCTCGGCCATCGCCCTGACCGTCACCTACTTCGCGGCGCTTCTCCTGAATTTCTGCGATTTCTCCCGGTTCGCACCAGACCGGAAGACCATCCTGCGCGGCAACTTCTGGGGCCTGCCCGTGAACTTCATCGCGTTCGCCCTGGTCACAGTGGTGGTCACAGCCGGTGCGGCGTCCTACTTCACGGCAGACCAGTACCGCGGCCAGGACATGTTCAAGGTCATCACCGATCCCGTGGCGATCGTCCAGGCGATCAAGAATCCGTGGATCACCATCATCGCCGCCGTGACGTTCGTGGTGGCCACGATCGGCATCAACGTGGTGGCCAACTTCGTTTCGGCCTCCTATGACCTCGCCAACGTGGCCCCGCACCGGATCGACTTCCGCCGCGGCGGACTTATCAGCGCAGTGCTCGCAATCGTGATCCTGCCCTGGAACCTCTTCAGCAGTCCCGTGGTGATCGTGTACTTCCTAGGCGGCCTTGGCGCGCTGCTCGGTCCGCTGTTCGGGGTCATCTTCACGGATTTCTTCCGCATCCGGCACCAGCGGTGCAAGGTCTCGGACCTCTACCACGAGGACGAGAAAGGCCTCTACTTCTACACCAAGGGCTGGAACCTCAAGGCCATTGCGGCGCTGGTCCCGGCCGCCGTCGTCGCAGGCGTTTTGGCACTGGTCCCCGCACTGCAGAACTTCCTCCCGGGAGGCTCGGGCCTGGGTCCGTATTCATGGTTCGTGGGGGCAATCCTGGCCAGCCTGATCTACTACACGATCACCCGCAACGATCCACGGACAGTCCGCGCCCGCACGGAGGAGCATGACTGATTCTCAGGTAGTGGGAAACTCCGCGCCCAGGGCCGAGAGCACGCCGAACGCCTTGGTCCGGATTTCGTCGTATTCGTCCTGGGGCGTCGAATCCGCCGTGATGGCACCTCCGACGCCGAGACTGAGCGTTCGGCCGCCGTCGCCGTCTGGACCCATCACCAAGGTCCGGATCACGACGGCGAGGTCCGTCGCCGCGTTGAGCGAAAAGTACCCGATCGCGCCGGAGTAGACCCCGCGCGGTCCGGACTCCAAACCGTCGAGGATGTCCATGGTGCTGATCTTCGGGGCGCCCGTCATGGACCCGGCAGGGAACGCGGCCGCCACGGCCTCGGCCCGGGGTGCTCCCGGGCGCAGCCGGGCGTCGATAGTGCTCACCATCTGGTGCACCGTGGCATAGCTTTCCACCTCGCACAACCGGCTGACGGTCACTGACCCGGGCACCGCGAAATGGCTGAGGTCGTTGCGGAGCAAGTCCACGATCATGATGTTCTCGGCACGGTCCTTGAGGGAGGATTCAAGGCCACGCCGCAGCGCCTCGTCAATGACGGGATCATTGGCCCGGCCCCTGGTGCCCTTGATCGGCTCGGCCCGCATGCCGCCGTCGGAGGTTATCCGCAGGAAGCGCTCGGGCGAGGTACTTGCGACCGTCAGATCGCCGAACCGCAAGTAGCTCGCGAACGGCGCCGGGTTGCGTTTGCGCAGCGCGAGGTAGCTCTCCCACGGGTCCAGTCCGGGATCCGGGGCGGTCACGGTGGTGGTCAGGCAGACCTCATAGGTGTTGCCCTCGGCGATCTGGTGCTGGGCTTCAGTGATTTTGCTTTTGTAGTCGTCCTCGGTGTCGCGGCTGGAGAACTCGAGCGCCACTGTACGGCTCCCGACGGCGGGATCCCCGGCCGAGTGCCTCGGCGCTCCCGCCATTTGTGGTGCCGACGCCGCGGACAGCACGGCCTCGCGCGCAATCCCGAGCCATTCGCCGGCGTCGGGAGCATCGATGGCGAGCAGCCAGACGGCACCGTCACGGTGGTCGATCACGACGGCCCGGCCGGCGAAAAGCAACGCCGCATCCGGAGTGCCGGCTTGGACGTCGCTGCCACCGGTCTCCCGCTTCAATTCATAGCCGAGGTAGCCCAACCAGCCGAGCGTGAATTCGCAGTCGTAGCCTTCCGGCGCCCTCAAGGCCTTGCGGCCCCATACGGTGTCCAGCCAGCGGAAGAAGGGACCCGTGGTCTCCGCGGTGGCGCATCCGGCGCTGAGGCGGGTGGTTCCGGAACTATGCATTACAGCTTGGCCGAAGGAGCCGCCGTCGTCCGCGAGGATACTGAAGCGGCTGCGCTCGGTCGCCGCGTTGGAGGATCCGGCGTCGCCGGCTGTGTCCCTGTTGGAGGACGTGTTGGAGGAATCGAGCCAGACGGCGTTGGCGGACTCGGCGTAGAGAGCTTCGAACAGGGCAACGGCGTCCGGCGCGGCGTCGACCCGCTCGGCTTTGAGCTGCAATCCTCGGCGCGCCGAGAGCTCGGGAGCCAGCACGGGGGAGAGTGTAGGGAGGTAGTTCAGCGCCTGCAGGGCGTCATCCGGGGCCCTGCCGTCCGCCCGGTTCAGCACCCGGACGTCGATGTGGTCGCGGACGTCGTCGGACTCCAGCCACTCGTCCTCTTGCGCCGCCCAGCTGTCCCAGAACGGTTCGTAGCTGCTGCCGTCCCGGGCCATCGCACGGTGCCGGCGGTCGTCGTCGGGAGCGTCCACCCAGACCACGGCGTCCAGCATGGGCCGGGCCGCACTCGCGGCGGCCCCGACGCCCTCGACGATGACGATTTCGGCAGGCAGCGTCACGTGGCTGCGGCCGTCGTAGTGTTTCTCCCAGTCCCAGCTGACCCACTCGGCGGCGTCGCCGTGCCGCAAGGGTGCCAGGACCGTCGTGATGTAACGCTCGACGCCCGCGGCAAGGCCGTTCCAGCCCGGATAGATGTCCTCAAGATGGAACAACGACACCTTGTGATGCATGCGTAGGCGGGCGGCGAGTTCGACGGCGAGAGTAGTCTTTCCCGCGCCGGACCGGCCATCGATGGCGATGATCACGGGTGCTGGGGTCATGAAATAGAGCGTACCTGCTGCGGGTCGTGCTGCTGTGCGTGCTGCCTGGCGGCAAGGGCTTCCCGCGTGTGCGCGACGATGCCAGGGACGGCCGCGCGAATGAGGTCCCAGGTCACGTCGAAGTCGTGGTGGCCCCCATACCAAGGATCCTCGATGCCCAGGTCCAAGGTGCTCCGGCCCGTTGCGGACGGGTCGAAACTGCGCAGCATCCGGATCTTGGCGAGTGTTTCGGAATCCGGGGCGGCCTCGTGCAGCCAGCCATAGTGATCCACGTCGAGGGCCAAAATCAGGTCCCGCTCCCGGAACCACTCCGGGCGCCAGATCCTGGCAATGTGACCCTCGGAGCGGATGCGATGTGCCGAAAGGACCCGGGCTGCGCGTGGATCGATGGGGTGCCCGGCCTCGTAGGACGTAGTTCCCGCGGAGTCCACGACAACCGCTCCACCCAGCCCTCCGGCGTCGAACGCTTCAGTCAACATCAGTTGCGCCATGGGTGAGCGGCAGATGTTTCCCGTGCAGACGGTGATGATGCGGTATGGGCTCAACGCTGAGTACATGGAGCAAGCATGGGGGATGCCACCCTGTCTTGGCTAGTCAAAAAGGAAAGGAGATTACAGGATTTGTAAAGTCGCTGGTGGGGGCGTAAAAGGACAGGCTGAGTCAGGAAATCCGCAAGTGATCCAGGACTTCCTCGGCCCCGGGGTAGGCGGCCTGGGTGCCCTTCTTGGTGGTCGCGAGCGCTGCGGCCACCGATGCGAACGCCGCGGCTTCGGCCAGTGTTACGCCTGCGGCGAGGCGGGCAGCGACGGCACCGGTGAAGGCGTCCCCTGCACCGGTCGTATCCACGGCGTTGACCTTGGTGGGTGCGATCCGGGAGATCTGTTCCCCTGATGCGGCGAGTGAATCCAACACCACCGAGCCGTGGGAGCCGAGGGTAACCAATACCCGTTGCAATCCGCGCTCGGCGAACTGGCTTCGGACCGACTCCCAGGCGCTTGCATGCGCCCCCGGGTGCGGCATTTCGGCGTCGCCCAGGAACATGGACGCTTCATGGGCGTTCACCAACAGTACATCGCTCAAGGTGGCCAGGCTTTGCGGGATCTCGGCGTATGGCGAGAGGTTCAACAGAACGGTTGCCCCGGCGTCGTGCGCTGTTTTAGCGGCAGCCTCCACAGTCTCAAGGCTGACCTCCAGGCAAAGGCAGAGCACCGCGGCGTCGTCGAAGGCGTCCGCCGACACATCCGCCGGGGCGAGCGTTCCGTTGGCACCGGCCGAGATGATGATGTTGTTCTCACCGTTCGCGTCTACCGCGATAACCGCGACGCCGGTGGCAACATCCGCGGAACGGCGGACGCGCGAAACGTCCACGCCGGCCCCTTGCGTGGAGGCGAGGAGCATGTCACCGTTGGGGTCGTTTCCGACCGCACCGATCAGGCTTACTGTGCCGCCCAGCTTGCTCGCCGCGACGGCCTGGTTGGCGCTCTTGCCGCCGGGATTGACCGCGAAACCGTTGCCGTGGACGGTTTCGCCCGGGAGCGGGAGCCGCTCGCAATAGATGGTCAGGTCCGCGTTCAAGGACCCGACGACGACGATCCTTCGGTTCACTTTTCAACCTCGGCTTCGAGGGGCTTGGGGATGAGCAGCGAGGCAGCGAAGGCGGCGACCGTGATGGCGAGGCCGACGACGACGACCGTCAAGTACGAGGCCTTGGCGTCGCCGAGGGCCGAGGTCGCCACAAGGACGGCCGGCAACACCAGGAAGCTCAGGCCGGCGCCGAGGTTGAATGCTCCGGCGTTCATGCCGGGCAGGAAGCCGGGGTTGCCGGCGGGGGAGAGGACAACTCCGAGTCCGTTGAGCATGATGTTGACCGTACCGGCGTACATGATGCCGAGCAAGGCCGTTCCCACGATCATGAGGGGCAGGCTGCTGAGTCCGAGGAACGCGATGACTGCCAGGGCCGCGATGCTGCCCAGCATGCCGATGCGGAGGACTTTGGTGTAGCCGAGCACGGGGGCGAGCCGGCCGCTGATAGGTCCGAACACCCAGCCGAGGAGGGCGTAGGGCGTGAGGATCATGAGCGACATCTCGGTGGGGCCGACCCCGAATCCTGGTGCCGCGGCCTGGACGTAGGCAGGGACGATGCCGTTGATGACTGCGAAGATGCCGGTCATGGCGAGCGTGGTGGTCAGCAGCGGCGCCCAGGTGGAACGCTGGCGCAGGTGGACGGTTTCCACCATCGGTTCCTTGGATCGCTTCTCAACTGTCCAGAAGGCGGCGAACGCGGCTGCAGCGACCACAATCAGCCCGATGGCCAGCATCAGCGTTCCGGAGGAGAAGGCGCCGACCAGCTTTGATCCCTCATTGAGGGCTGTCAAGAGGGCGCCCACGGCGATGACAATGAAGAACACGCCCAGCCAGTCCATGGTGGTGCCTGCGGCAGGCTTGCTCTCGCCGGCAAGGATGGCGACCAGGGCCGTGGCCACGATTGCGAGGCCGACCATGAGCCAGAAGATGCTGCGGAATCCGAAGTGCTCGGCGAAGTAGCCGCCCACGAAGGAGTCGACGCCCGCAACACCGCCGTTGACTGCCGTGATGAGGCCCATCAAGGCTCCGTACTTGCGCGGGTTGTTGACCGCGGAGCGCAGCATGATGAGGCACAGCGGCACGGTGGGGCCGCTGACGCCCTGGACGATGCGGCCCACGAAGAGCCATGTTACGTCGGGCGCCATGGCTGCGATGACCGAGCCGACGGCCATCAGCAGCATCATGCCGAGGAGGATCTTCTTGCGGCCGACGATGTCGCTCAGGCGCGGCAGGAAGAGCGAGAACAAAGCTGCTGCCGTGAAGAACCAGGTCTGGGAGAGGCCGATGACCGCCTGGTCCGTGTGGAGCTCGTTGCCCATGGTGACCAAGGCCGGGCTGAGCATGGACGCGTTGAGCTGGAAGGCTACGCAGGCTGCCAGCAGGGCGACCATGAGGGCCGCAACGTTGCCACGGTTGGTCTTGGTTTCGTTGATGAGGGTGGTCATTTACTTGGCCTCTCCTGCGATGCTGGCGGCGGGCTCGGGGACGGTGGGTTTGTCGGCGTCGGTGGCGGGAGCGCCGGCAGCGCCGGTTGTGGGATCGCCGATGCGGACGATCGCGTCGGTCACGAGGTTCCAGAACTTCTCGTGGTCAAGGTCAACGGCGACGGAGGTGTGGCAGTCGGCCGGTGCGGGGGCGCGGAAATCTGCCACGGTCATGCCAAGCGTGAGCTTGCCCTGCAGTTCGATGTCAACGGGGACCTTGCGGGTAGTCATCACGGTGGGGTCGATGACGTAGGCCACGGCGCAGGGATCGTGCACCGGGGGATAGTCGAAGCCCTGTGCATCCTTGTAGGTCTTGGTGAAGAACTCCATCAGTTCCATGACGAACTTGGCCGCCGTGGTGCCTACGGCGGCGATCCTCTCGACGACATCGGGAGTGGCCAGCGCCTGGTGCGTGAGGTCCAAACCGACCATCACAACGGGCCACTTTTCGTTGAAGACGATGTGTGCGGCCTCGGGGTCAATGATGATGTTGAACTCCGCCACGGCGCTCCAGTTGCCTACGTGGTAGCCGCCGCCCATGAGGACGACTTCCTTGACGCGTTCAACGATGCGCGGCTCCTTGCGGGCGGCCATGGCGATGTTGGTGAGTCCCGCTGTGGGGACGAGGGTAACGGTGCCCGGCTCGTGCGCCATGATCGTTTCGATGATGAGGTCGACGGCGTGGCGCGGGTCCAGCTCGATAGCGGACTTAGGCTGTTCGGGCCCGTCCATGCCGGTTTCGCCGTGGATGTCCGGCGCGGTTTCGATGGAGCGGACGAGTGGGCGGTCGCAGCCGGCGGCAAAGGGAACACCTGTGATGCCCGCGATGGTGCCCACGGACAGGGCGTTTCGGGTGACCTTTTCCAGGGTCTGGTTGCCGACCACCGTGGTGACGGCGAGCAGTTCGATGTCCGGGTTGCCGTGGGCCAGCAGCAGGGCCACGGCGTCGTCATGCCCGGGATCGCAATCCAGGATGATCTTCTTGCGTTCACGGGTCATGGTGTTGGGGTCCATGTTCATCTCCACGTCATTGGGGCCTGCCGAGGCAGGGCGCTAAAGCATTCAGGGGAATTCTGGCACTGGCCTATGCCTCACGTCAAACGCTTAACGCGAATTGCGTCAAGCGCTTGATGCCTTGCGGCGTGGGAAGGGGCTGATTTCCCGCTACGATCGTTGTATGGAATCCGCGGAACCAATGCATCGGGCCTTAGGCCGTACGCAGCGTGTAACCGCGGCGATGGTGGCCTCCCTGGCAGGGGTCTCGACTGCGACGGTGTCCCTGGTTGCCAACGGCAAGACCCAGGGCAGGGTGTCCGAAGACAACATTTCGCGCGTCCGCCAGGCCATCGCCGAACTCGGCTACGTGGTGGATGGGATCGGCAGTTCTTTGGCCAAGGGCGTGAGCTCGATTGTGATCCTTGTGGCGCCGGACATTTCCAACCCCTTTTTCGCCAAGGTCATCGCCGGAGTCCGGGAATCGCTCGGCTCCGAGTACCAACTGCTGCTCTCTGTGACCGATGCCGGTGAGTTCCCCCGTGCGGAGGACGTCCGAAAGCTCCTGGCCCTTCGCCCTGCGGGCCTGCTGGTGGACGCGCCCAATGCAAGCTTCCTGGAGGATCTTTCGGTTGCCGGGCCGCTGGTCCTTCTCGATGCGCCGGGCCTCGAAGCCTATGCCCCGTCCGTCAACCTCGACGTCGCACATGGCGCCCGTGAATTGGCCGCGCACCTTGCGGCCTCCGGGCACAAACGAGTTGCCTACGTGGACAGCGTGACCGGCACGGCCACCTTCGAGGTGCGCCGGGCGGCGTTCCTGGATGAAGCCAATTCCTGCGGTATTTCCGTTGCGGACGCGCACATCATCAGCACCACCATCGACGTCGGCGCTGCCGCGGCTGCCTTCGCCGCCGCGTGGCCGGACTGGCAGCGAGCCGGGGTCACCGCCGTCGTTTGCGGAACTGACACCCACGCCTACGGCGTGTTGCAGGAGGCCCGAGTGGCCGGGGTCCGGATTCCGGAGGAACTCGCAGTTGCCGGCTTCGATGACCTGCCGTATTCGGCCACGAGCAACCCGAGCCTGACCAGTGTGCATCTGCCGGCCACGCCCCTGGGACTAAAAGCCGGCGAACAACTCCGGGGGCTGATGGAAGGCCGCGAGCTGGAACAGCCGCAACTGACCCTCGAGAGCTCGTTGGTGGTGCGCGGCTCCACGGGGTAGGTACATTTCGTCGGCCTGTCCATGACGCCACGCGCCTCCGGTCCGCTCGGCAAAGCCGGCAAGGCGGCACCCGCTCCGCCTCCGGTCAGTTCCGCAACCCCACAGGTGTCCTGCGCGCCATGCCTCCTCTCCACACCAGGAAAAGTGGGTCGTGCAGTTCAAGTAGCGGCCATGCTATGTAGGGGTTCTGGGTGCCGGCTCAAAGACGGGCTCTTCGCCGGTGTGAGCCAGCGTAACCGTCCTTTTTCAGCAGATAAGCGACGCTCGCGGAGCAGCCGAAGAAATTCGAGATTTTTTCGCCTGGTGGTGGTTCTCCGGCCTAAAAATGTCAGTGGTCGCTGAGAGGGTTTTCTTATGGACGGCATTCAGGGAACCCAGCTGATCGGAGAGGGCGCGCCAGTTAGCGGCGCGGCTCCGGATGGCTGTGTGCGGGCCCTGATAGATGCTGTGGGCTCTCTTCGGCCGGGCACTGACAGTGCAGGACTGATTGACCAGTTGCGCGTCCTGGAGGATCTGAAGTCCGCGGTCGCGGGTTTGCAGGCGAGGATCGCTGTGGCGTTCGATGCGGTCCAGCGCAGCGCCGAGGCAGATCTGGGCGTCCCTGCCGATGAGCAGGGACGCGGCGTCGCAGCCCAGATTGCCTTGGCCCGGCGGGAGGCTCCGGCCCGGGGCTCCCGGCTCCACGGGCTCGCCAAAGCGCTTGTCACCGAAATGCCGCACACCCTTGCCGCCCTCGACGCCGGCCGGCTCAGCGAATGGCGGGCGACCCTCATCGTGAAGGAAACAGCCTGCCTGTCCGCTGAAGACCGCTGCGCCGTCGACGAGGAGCTCGCCGCCGACACCGGGGCCTTTGACGGCGCCGGAGACAAGGCCATTATCTCCGCCGCCCGGGCCGCGGCGTACCGGCGGGACCCGCGTACGGTGACGCAACGCGCCAGCCATGCCGCCACCGAGCGGTGCGTGAGCCTGCGCCCGGCACCGGACACCATGACATACCTGACCGCGCTCCTTCCCGTCGCGCAGGGCGTGGCCGTGCACGCGGCCCTGTCCAGGCACGCAGACACCCTCCGTAACGACGGTGGGGACGCCCGGTCCCGGGGACAGATCATGGCCGATGCCCTGGTCGAACGCACCACCGGCACCCCCGCTGGGATCGCCGGGGTTGAAGTCCAGGTCGTCATGACCGACCGGACCCTCTTCCAAGGTGACAGCGAGCCGGCGCGCCTGCCTGGGTACGGGATCGTGCCCGCCGCGTGGGCAAGGAACCTCCTGGCCGGAAACCCTGGCAGCAGCGAGGAACCGGGCCAAGCAGGACAGCGCCGAGCCGGTCCCGACCAAGCTGAGCAACGCCAGCCCGGGGACCGGGACTTTAAGGTCTGGCTGCGGCGCCTCTTCACCGCCCCCGGAACCGGGGACCTTCTCGCCGCGGACTCGAGGTCGAGGCTGTTCCCGCCCGGTTTGCGGCGCTTCATCCAGGTCCGTGACGATACCTGCCGCACCCCGTACTGCGACGCGCCAATCAGGCATTTTGACCACATCCTCCCCTGGTACCAGGGAGGCATCACCAGCCTGGATAACGGGGCCGGGCTCTGCGAAGCATGCAATTACACCAAGGAACTTGCCGGCTGGACAGCACAAACCGGAGCAACACGCCCCGGCACGCGGCACATGTTCGAGATCCGCACCCCCACCGGGCATAGCTACCGGTCAACGGCCCCGCCCCTGCCAGGAGCGCACGTGAACGGAGACCCGTCCGTCCTCGCGGCACACTATTTCGGGGACGTGTTTCACAGGCGCCACCGACCGGAACTACGCCAGCCTGCCTAGGTTCGCTCAACCACGCCCACGCAACGAACTGTGCCCGACTGGGCGGGGAAAGGGACGTATTAGACGAATCTCTCCCTAGTGGATGACGGCGAGCAGCACACCCACGGACATGAAGAGCACGCCGAAGGTGCGGTTCAGGACCTTTTGTCCGTGCTCATTGTGGGTGAACCGTTGGAAAGAACGGGCTGCCAAAGCGAAGAAGAACCACATGACGCAGATGTCGATGAAAACGATCGTGGTGCTGAGGACCAGATACTGCGGAATCAGCGGCTGCTCGGGGCGGATGAATTGCGGCATGAAGGCCAGGAAGAAAACGATCGCCTTGGGATTGAGCAAGTTGACCCAAATACCTCGCTGGAACATGGACCACCCTGGCTCGTTCCGCCGGGCCTCCACTTTTTCCTTGTCCAGGTCCGGCCGGTGCAGGAACTGCCGGATGCCCATGTAGACGAGATATGCCGCCCCGGTGTAGCGGATCACGTTGAAGATCACAGGCGAACTCGAGACCAGAACACCTACCCCGAGCGCAACGATCAGGATGTGGATGATCAGTGCCGCCTGTTGGCCCAGGACTCCCCAGATGGAGCGGCGGAATCCGGAGTTGAGCGAATTGCTCATGGTGGAGATGGCGCCCGCGCCGGGAGTGAAGCTGATCAGGGTGCCGGCGCCTACCAGGGCCAGCCAAAGCGAAATTTGCACCAATCCAGCTTATGCCCGCAGGCCAAGGCGTCCGGACAAGCGGAGCGGCGCCCGGACGAGCTGATGCGCCTACACGGACGAGGGGTTACCAGAGCGTCTCCACCAACGGGAAGCCATGGAATTCCTGATCGGCCGTGATAACCACCATGGATTCCACAATGGCTTGCGCAGCGATCAACCTGTCGAAGGGGTCCCGATGCTCCCAATCGAGGTGCCCGGCCGCAAATGCATGGACGCTCCGGATAGACAGTTCCTCGTTGCACAGCTCGGCGACATGCTGGGCATAACCCAGAAGCAGGCCGTCCAGACTCGGAAGCTTACCCAGCTTGTGCTTGTAGCCGATCTCATACGCGCTGGCGGATGATGCCACGAGACGGTTGTCGAATGACTGGATTGCACGCCTCGCCTTGGGTGAGAGCTTTCGGGGTTCCGTCAGGGCCCAGATCAGGGCGTGTGTGTCGAGGAGATAAGAGGTGCTTCCCACAGCGCAAGTTCCTCCTCATCCATAGGCTCAAGGAAATTGTCAGGAAGTTCTCCCTTGACGAATCCAAGGCGGCGCTTGCTGGGCCGCTCAATCTTCACGAGCCGTGCAACGGGCTTGCCGGCCTTGGCGATAACCACTTCTTCGCCTCGTTCAACCATGTTGAGGAGCTCAGAAAGGCGGGTCTTTGCCTCCTGAACGTTGTACTGTGCCATGTTGACCAAGTCTAGTTGGTCAACCTATCTGGCGTAAGGATCAGTGGCACAGTAGGAGTGCGGGCCGTTGGACATGTACCCGGTTTCGTCGAGCCCGAAATGGCCGATCATGTGAAGCCCGCGCTCTTCGGCAATACCCTTGAGCTTCTTGGCGTCCTGCATCTCGGCGTCGAGGCAAATCACGACGAGTCTTGGGTTGAGCTATGTGGACAATTGCCCCAGCTTGGCCGCCTTCACCAGAAGATACCGCCGCTCCTGCAGGCTCGCCGTTTTCCTTGCCGCGGCGACAAAACACTCCCGGGCGCCCGCAAAGTCACCGGACATTTCGAGCAAGTGCCCGCGAACGGCGTCGAGCCTGTGCCACCTTTTCAACTCGACATCAAGCCCATCCAGCAGCTCAAGGGCCACCTGCGGCCCTTCAACCATTGCCACGGCAACTGCCCGGTTCAGTGCCACCACCGGGCTTGGGGCCATGGCTTCGAGGACCGTGTACAACGCCAGGATCTGCGGCCAGTCGGTCTGCTCCGCGGAGGCCGCCTCGGCATGGACCGCAGCGATCGCGGCCTGCAGTTGGTAGGGTCCAGGACGCCCAACCCCCAACACGGCGGACAAGAGTTCAAGGCCCTCGGCGATCTGCGTCGCGTCCCAAAGCCGGCGATCCTGTTCGGCGAGCGGCACCAGCATTCCATCCGGGAGGGACCTCGCCCGGCGTCGTGCATCTGTAAGGAGCATCAGGGCCAACAGGGCGCCTACTTCGAGCTCGCCCGGGAGCAGTCCCCGCAGGAGCCGTGCAAGGCGGATGGCCTCGGCGGTGAGGTCTTCGCGTTGCATGGAGGGGCCGGAACTTGCCGCGTAGCCCTCGTTGAAGATCAGGTAGAGGACATGGAGTACGACGCCGAGCCGAGCCTTTCGCTCGCTCGGTTCCGGGAGCTCGAAATGGGCTCCGGCCTTCTTGATGTTCTGCTTGGCCCGGCTGATCCTCTGGCCCATGGTGGCCTCCGGGACAAAGAACGCGCTGGCGATTTCCGCCGTCGTGAGCCCTCCGACTGCCCGCAAGGTCAATGCCAGCTGCGAGGGTGCCGAGAGGGCGGGGTGGCAGCACAGGAAAAGGAGGGTGAGGGTGTCTTCTGCGAACCCTTCCGTGTCACTGGCCGAGGAAGGCTCATCGCGAGGCGGCGGTTCCAGGGCCGCCGCGCGTTGTTCGCGTGCCTGTCTGGCACTTTCGCTGCGCCAGTAGTCCACCAACCGCCGTGTGGCGACCGTGAGCAGCCACGCCCTGGGATTCTCCGGGGCACCGGACGCAGGCCATTGCAACGCCGCCTCGAGCAGGGCTTCCTGGGCGGCATCCTCGCACTCGGCAAATTGGCCGTGCCTGCGGACGAGCACGCCAAGGACCTGCGGCGCAAGCGTGCGCAGCAGGTCCTCCACCGTGGATTCCCCGGACGGCTCGGCCAAGCGCTAGACCTCCGGCGGTGCGTCCTGGACGCGGCGCAGCTCCACAACCGGTGCGTACTTCACGATGCTGGAGCAGATTTCCACTGCCCGTTCCTCGCTCGCGACGTCCACCACCCAGTAGCCGATGAGGGATTCCTTGGCTTCGGCGAAGGGCCCGTCGGTCGTGATGACCCCGCTGTCCGTCTGCTTGACCAGCTTGGCAGTACCGGGGTCGGCCAGTCCGGCGTTGAACACCATCTCGCCTGAATCGCTGAGATCCTTGTCGATCTGGATCATGAACCCGATCATTTCCCTGATCCATTCGGGATCTGCAGCCTCCATCATGCCTTCGGCGGAACCAAACATCATGATCATGTATTTCATCTCGAACTCCTTATCAGGGGCGCTCCGTGTGGGCGCTTTCATTCATGGGTCGGAACTACGGGACGATTTTCGACATGGGCTGATTGAAAATCCCAAGAAACTTTTGGCGGCCGGCTACGCCCGTGCGATGACTTCCCCGTTCGGGATCAGGAAGTAGCCATCATCGGTGGAGCCCCAACGGTGCCAACCGGCGGCGATCCTGGCCAGGTCAGCCTCGTTGGCCAGCCCGTATTCCAGGGCCTGCTCGGCAAAAGCGGAGTGCAGGACGCGCTCGCTCCACACCCGCGACTGCCAGCGGCGCTGCTGCGCGGTGGCGTACAGCCAGTTGCTGCTGGAGGGCGCGACGTCGGTGAAGCCCGCCTGCTGTGCCCAGGAAACGAGCCGCCGCCCGGCGTCGGGTTCTGCACCGTTACGTCGGGCGATCTTCTGGTAGAGCTCCATCCAGTCGTCGAGCTCGCGGACCTCCGGGTACCAGCTCATGCCGTGGAAATCGGCGTCGCGTACTGCCACGATGGCGCCGGGCTTGGCCACGCGCCGCATCTCGCGCAGCGCGGCAACGGGGTCGGTCAAGTGTTGCAGGACTTGGTGGGCGTGGACGAGGTCGAAGGTCTCGTCCTCGAAGTCCAGATCGTAGATGTTGCCCGTCACGAATTCCACGTTTTCCACGCCGCGTTCAGCTGCGAGGGAGGCAGCCTGGGCCACGATCTCGGCGGAACGGTCGAGGCCGACGACCTTCGCGGGAGCCACCAGCTCCGCGAAGTCGCAAGTGATGCTCCCAGGTCCGCATCCGACGTCGAGCACCGATGTCCCGGCGGTGAGGTGCGGGATGACAAACGCGGCAGAGTTCTCGGCTGTGCGGGAGGCATGGGCGCGTACGACGGACTCGTGGTGGCCGTGTGTGTAGACGTCTTCAGGCTTCTGCTCGTTCATAGGGAAACGCTACCCCGATGGAGTGGAAAGCGGGCGGAACTTGGCGTGGCCTTACTCCTGCGGCCGGTTCCGATATGCCGCCAGGAACGTGGCGATCCTGCGCACGGCCTCTTCGATCTCGCGAACGGATGGCAGGATGACGAAGCGGAAATGGTCCGGGGTGGGCCAGTTGAAGGCCGAGCCGTGGGAGACAAGGATTTTCTGGTCCTGCAGGAGGTCGAGGACGAATTTCTCGTCACTCTCGATCGGGTAGACTTCAGGGTCCAGCCGCGGGAACAAGTACATTGCCCCGGCTGCGGGAACGCAAGTCACGCCGGGGATCGCCGTCAGGAGCTTCAAGGCCAGGTCCCGCTGTTCGCGGAGCCGGCCACCTGGCCTGATGAGTTCCTCGATGCTCTGGTAGCCGCCGAGGCAGGTCTGGATGGCATGCTGCGCCGGAACGTTGGAGCACAAACGCAAAGAAGCCAGCAGCTCCAGCGCCTCACGGTATTCGGCGGTTGCCGCGTGCGGGCCCGTCACTGCGACCCAACCGGCACGGTAGCCGGGCATACGGTAAGCCTTGGAAAGGCCGCTGAAGGTCAGGACGCAGATGTCGTCTGCCACGGATGCCGTGTGGATGTGCTGGGCGTCCTCGTAACGGATCTTCTCGTAGATCTCGTCCGAGAAGAGGACAAGATCATGCTTGCGGGCCAGTGCAGCGAACTGTTCCAGGATGTGGCGGGGGTACACCGCGCCCGTGGGGTTGTTCGGATTGATGATGACGATGGCCTTGGTGCGCTTGGTGATTTTGGCCTCGACGTCGGACATGTCCGGCCACCAATTCTGGCCCTCGTCGCAAAGATAGTGCACCGGCGTGCCGCCAGTGAGGGTCACTGTTGCCGTCCACAGCGGATAATCCGGCGCGGGGATGAGGACTTCATCGCCGTTTTCCAGGAACGCCTGCAGCGTCATGGAAATCAGTTCACTGACGCCGTTGCCGATGAAGATATCCTCGACGCCGATATTCATCAGGTTCTTGGTCTGGTAGTACTGCGAAATCGCTGTCCGCGCGGTGAAGATGCCCTTGGAATCGCTGTACCCTTGGGCTCCGCGAAGGTGGTGGATCATGTCCACTACGACCGACTCCGGAGCTTCCAGTCCGAACGGTGCGGTGTCGCCAAGATTCATCTTGAGGATGCGGTGTCCTTCGGCCTCCATGGTCTTGGCCGCTTGGAGGATGGGCCCACGGAGTTCATAGCGGACGTTCTGTAGTTTGCTGGAGTGCTGCATCGGACGCATGGTTGATCATTTCATGTCCGGGCCCCGTTCTCCCTTATTCCCATCGGATGATGACAGGCAGGCTGCTCGTATTGGCTGAGACTTCACGTTCGGTGCCGCGGACTGCCACGACAAAGTGCTGGAGATCGTCCGCCGAGGCCAGGACCTCGAAATGGCCGGTGGGATCGCTCACGACGGCGGCTGCGGAGGAATGCGGGCGGATGTATGCCTCCGGGATTCCTTTGTTGTGGACGTCGACCAACCGGCCATGGATCAGCCGGGCAACCGCGGCGGCGGCAAGCAGGGGTTCGGCGACCGGAGTTCCGGAAGGCTCATCGAGGCTAATGCCGATGGGGACGCGGACCAGGAAGCCGAGGCCTTGGCGGATGCCGGCGTCGTATTCGTCCGGCTGGAATTCGCCGCTCGAGACGACGGAATACTGGGTGTTCTGCTCGATGGCAATCAGGAGCTTCTCCATGTTGTCCAGTTGCGTGGGACCATGGCACTCCACGGCCACTTTGAGCTCAAGGTCCAGCAGCGGCCCCTCCCGCCGGGAACGGCCCACCCTGTTCATGGCGACGGCGTGGACCGTCACAGGGGCATCGGGGGATTGGCCTGTGGGCGGTTCGGAACCGTCATCGAAGCGGACCCGCACGGGCGAGACGGCGTCGGAAAGTATCCCGAGGAGCTCGGTCAGGGATGATCGCACAACACCCACGGTGACACTCCAGTCCACAAAGTGGTCCAGCTAGCCGTTGTGCTCTACGTTACTCCCGCACTGGTCCGCGAGTCACCGGGGTTCAGGGATAACTCCATTCGATGGCTCACCACTTCAGCGGAATGGTCTCGAAAGAACCGCCGCCGTTGCTGTCTCCGGCGGCAAGGCAAAGTAGCCGATCCGGATCGACTTTGAACTGACTAGCGAGGGTCGCTATGCCAGTCAATGCGGCGTGGGGAGTGAGTTGCGGGCAATGGAGTAGCCACGACAAAAGCGGATCGACATCACGTTCCTTGGTAGGTAGCGGTACCGCCAGAAGTTCCCCACCAAGCTCCCATCGCCCTTCGAGCGGATCCGCCAAGCGGACGCCCTCGGCCACCTCGTCGGCCGTTTGGGCCAAATGGCTGGATGACATTAGCAGGTGGGTACCGCGTTCCTTTTCCACCGTGAACCTGGCGAGACCAAGGATGCGAATCTGTTGGGGATCCAGGGACAACCCCAGCTCCTCATGGGCTTCGCGTGCGAGGGCACGCCTTGGATCGGGGATCCCGCTGCTGTCTGCGTCCGGGAGAATGCCATCGCGGGGGCGGAGCTCCAGGTTGCCGTTCACGGCCGGCCCGAAGAGCCCGGCGTGAGAGCCCGCATTTTTCGACCTTCCCGCGAATAGCATCTTCCGGTCTGCCGTGACCAGAACGGTGGACAAGGTCAACAACCTTGATGCCTCCCCCTCCACGATTCGGGGTGCTGCACCGGGATCCGGATCCAGCCCCTCGAAAGTCTTCGGGTAGTGGTCGGTCAGAACCGCCGCATAGGTGGTCTCGGCCATAGCCAGATGCAATCTCTGACGGCCGTTGCTGCTGACTCTTTCGGGGCGCCAGTCGACAAGCCGCGGCAGGACGCTGTCAAAGGTGCGCGGACTGCGGAATTTTGCCCGCAGAATTTCCGCTTCCGCCGGCGTCGTCGGAAGCGGTTCGGTTTCGAGGCCGCCTGCCTCGATGGCCACGGGTCTGTTTCCCGGTCCAGGCTCGTGGAAGTCCGGCGCAATCCTGTGCCGGCGGTAGCTAACGAAGAGATCGTAGGCAAGGGTGCCCTTTTCGACCTCTGGAAGCTCCCATAAGTCAAAAGTCCGGCCAGCGGGGAGCTCGAGGCGGACATCCCTGAGTGTTTTTGGAGCTTCCGCGCCCCCTCCCGAGGCCGCAGAGCCGAGAACCGTCGACGTTTCGAGGGCGGTCTGCGATTCGTGGACGATGAGTGGGGCCGTGGCAGTACCCAGGAAAGAGCCTTTACGTAGTTTCGCGGCGTAGCTGGCATACGCCTGGGAGAGTTTAAGCAGTTCGGCGCTGGATGCGGCGAAGGTCAGCGGCATCGGGCTGCCCTTTCCGCGCGGCAGGCTTCCCGGGCGAGCCTGGCCGGGGTGGGCCGAAGCCAGCCAGTTCAGTTCGTCAGCGGGCGTCGCCGGGCCACTCGTCACAATGCCGTGAACCCTGCGCTTGCTTTCCTTCCGGCTTATCCCCAGGCCCTTCATGGCGTGGATCCGGCTGCGTTTCATCAAGCGCTCCGGACGCCCCCGCAACGCCTCAACGACAGCCCAGATCGCAATGAGTCCAGGGATGAAGGAGAACCAGTCCGCCAGGGTCAGGTCCACAAGCTTGTCCAATCACGGCCCCCTGCTCAGTCGATACGTCGCTCGTGCGCTTACCCGAGAACCATCCTATGTTCCGGGTAGAGGGCGCATTGGCTCGGCAAGGGCGGCGTCCTTGCGGGCTGTCATGGTGGCCTCGATGACGCCTTGCATGAAAGTCATGACGATGTGGAGTTCTTCAGGCGAAAGCGCGTCGATTACCGGGGCGATGGCGCCCGCCAGAGGAGAAAATAATTCGCTGCCGGTGGCGCGCGCGGAATCGGTCATCTCCAGATGAACCTGGCGGCGGTCCTTCTCACTGCGGCGGCGCTCCAAGTGGCCTGCCCGGTCGAGCCGGTCAACAAGTGCGGTTGTTGCCGGCGAACTCAGGTTGAGCGCTGCTCGGAGCGCCCCGGGAGTCATGGTCTTGCCCTCCCGCGCGGCAGCCACCATGGCAGCCAACGCGTTCAGGTCCGTTCGATGGAGGTGGTGGCGGTTGCTGATGGCCTCCACGTAGCGCTCAGTTTCCAGCGTGAACTGCTGGAGGAGCCCGAGGAGCGCCGCTTCGGACGGAACTTGCTGATTAGCATCCATGAGGCCTCCTTCAGCCTCAAATTATCCCACCGGGATGTCATTGACCAATTATCTCCATGATAGATATATTTCGTCATGGAACTAGTTAGGAAAGGTGTGGGCATGATGGACAAGCGGACTGGAACCGGCCGACGCAGCAGTTCGCGGTGGTGGTTGGCGGGGGCGGTGCTATCGCTGGTGGCGTGGATGGTAGTCGGTGGAATCGGCGGCCCAACCTTTGGAAAGCTCAGCGAGGTGTCCAGCAACGACCAATCATCCTTCCTTCCAGCGAGCGCCGAATCCACCGAAGCCCGTGAATGGCAAAGCAGGTTCACTTCCAGCGGCAGTGTTCCCGCGGTGGTGTTGATCGAGTCTCCTGAGAAGCTTTCACCCGTTCAACTGGCCGGATTGGCATCACTCGGCACCCAACTGTCTGCCGCCGACGGGGTCAGCCACTCGACGTCGACGGTTGGGCCGATTCCGTCCGCGGATGGCAAGGCGGCGCAGTTCATCGTCCCGGTGGAGGAAGGAAACGGTGTCAAAGGGAGCATCCAATCGCTTCGTGCAAAGGCGACGGATTTTGCGGCCGGGGCGGCACTTCCCGCTGGAGCAACCACCTACGTTACGGGACCGGCGGGCTTCCTCGCCGATCTGGTCAGCGCTTTTGGGGGCATCGACGGGATACTGCTTTTCGCGGCACTCGGTGCCGTCTTGGTCATCCTGCTAGCCGTCTACCGATCCGTGGTGCTGCCCTTTGTGGTGCTCCTTACTGCCGTTTTCGCGCTTTGCGGTTCCATTCTGGTGGTCTTTGCCTTGGCGAAGGCGGGCGCAATCCAATTGACGGGACAAAGCCAAGGGATCCTGTCCATCCTGGTGGTCGGCTCAGCCACTGATTACGCCCTCCTCTTTGTGGCCCGATACCGTGAGGCTTTGGGTCCCATGACGAACAAATGGTCGGCTGTGGGACGAGCATACAAGGGCAGCTTTGAAGCGATCGTGGCATCGGGGACAACTGTCGCCTTGGCGCTGCTTTGCCTGCTCTTCTCGGAACTGAATTCAAACCGCGGACTGGGCCCCATCGGCGCAATCGGAATCGGCTTTTCAATGTTGGCCAGCCTGACACTGCTTCCCGCTGCGCTTGGCTTGCTCGGCAGGTCCGCATTTTGGCCGCGTACCCCGAGGAAAGTCCCGGCCGCTAGTGTCGCCGTCGCGGCCCCGGCCAACTCCGGCATTCCCCGGGGCTGGAGGCTTCCGGCAAGCATCATAGCCAGGCGGCCCAGAGCCGTATGGCTGGGCGCAGCTGCCGTTCTGGTGGTCTGTGCCGCGGGCCTGTTGCAACTCCAGGCCAGCGGTGTTCCACAGTCGGCCCTCATCCTAAGCAAATCCGAGGCAGTAGGCGGCCAAGTGGCATTGGGCCGGCACTATCCCGCTGGTGCGGGAAGCCCGGTGGTGGTTGTGGCCGACGAAAAGGCGGCGGCCGCGGTACTTGCCGGGGTCAAAGCCCAGGAAGGCATCTCGGATGCATCCATAGTTGCCGCGCAACCGGATTCCGGCGTCCGCCCGCTGGCGGAAGCCGCGATAGACACTGCGCCCTTGGTGCGGGACGGCCGGGTGCTGATCAACGCCACGCTGTCCTCCGAAGCCGATTCGGCGAGGGCCGAGCAGACCATCGCCACGCTCCGGCTGAAGCTTCATGACAAGGCCCCCGGGACCCTGGTGGGAGGAACCACCGCCACAGCTCTGGACACCAATGCCAGCGCACAGTCTGATTTGTGGCGCATCATCCCGATCGTCTTGGCGGTCATCCTGTTGGTGCTCATGGCATTGCTGCGGTCTGTTTTGGCGCCACTGTTGCTGATCGGCACCGTAGTGCTGTCCTATGCGGCGGCGTTGGGCGTCTCAGCGTGGGTGTTCAACCATGTGTTCGGATTCCCCGGAGCGGATGCCTCGGTTCCGCTTTTCGGTTTTGTATTCCTCGTGGCCCTCGGCGTCGACTACAACATCTTCCTCATGACCCGTGTCCGGGAAGAGTCGAAGCTCGACGGAACCCGGGCCGGTATCTTGAAGGGGCTCGGTGCCACGGGCGGGGTGATTACCTCGGCGGGAGTCGTTCTTGCCGCGACCTTTGCCGCACTGGGGGTCATTCCGATCCTCTTCCTTGCGCAGATCTCTTTCATTGTGGCGTTCGGAGTGCTGCTCGACACCACGATCGTGCGCTCGCTGTTGGTGCCTGCCTTGGCTTACGACATTGGTCGGCGCATCTGGTGGCCGGGACGCCTGGCACGCGGTCCGGCGTCGAAGGAGAATCAGCGGGAAGCCACGGCTTCCTGATCCCGCCACCAGGCCACGGTCGCCGCCATCGCGTCTGATAGCGGCGTCGGTTCCAGCCCGAGCTTGGCCTGGCTCGCTGTGGAGTCCATGACGAATGGACGCTCGAACTGGTACAACATTTCGGCCAGCTCCCGCATGTCGGTTGAAAGCAGGCCGAGGGTCCGGAGCAGCCAGCCTGGAACCACACTCAGCTTCGGTTCGGGAACGCCTGCCGAGCGTGCGAAGTTTCCGGCGATTTCCCGCATCGTCATTGCCGGTCCCGTGGGAGCGTGCAGCACCGAGTTCCAGACTCCGGGCTTCTGGGCCGCGGCGATCATGGCTGCAGCGAGATCCGGGACGTACGTGAAAGAGTGCGGCTGATCGGCGCTTCCCAGAACCTGGACTGTCTTGCCCTTGAGGACGAGGGGGACCATGCGCTCGCCGGCGTGCGCCATCCGGGCCCGCGAGCCGAAGAAATCGCCGGCCACCACGCTGACGGTATTCGCCGGGTGGGCTTGCCGGTCCTTCAGCAGTGCGGAGCGGATCCCGCGCTTGCCGCCGGTCGCTTCGCGGGGGCTGCTCTCGGTGATGGTCTTGTCCGGCTCGCTGTAGGAGTAAAGGCTCTCAGGGAAGACGACGACGGCGCCTGTCGCCGCAGCGGCGTCCATCACCACGCGCTCTGCTCCGGGAAGTTCGGCCGCCCAGGCTTTGGCCCGGTAGGCAGAACCGTGGATGCAATGAAAGACGGCCGTGGCGCCGTCGAGGGCTTGCGCCAAGTGGGCCGGGTCCGAAACATCGACGCGGAGCCTTTCGACCAGAGGGTGGTCCGGTCCGCTGCCTGAGCGGGTCAGGACGCGCACGTTTTCTCCGCGGCCCGCGAGTTGCTCGGCGATGGTCCATCCGACGGGGCCTGCTCCTGTGACGACGTACATGGTGTTGCTCACTCTCTGGTTGGGGATCCATTTCTCGGGTGAAGCTCTATTAGAGAGCAGTGCTCTCTGAATTCAGGATGGACCCATTCGAATTGCCCGTCAAGAGCACTGCTCACATTTGTTGTCAGTGCTCTCCTTTGTGGCATGCTGGATGCATGGACCTCCCTTCCGCCGCAGCGGCCAAGCACTCGACGCCCCGCGAGCGGGCCCGGGCCCAGACCGTGGCGGACATCATCCGGCTGGGTCGCCGGCACCTTGCCTTGCACGGCGCAGCGGGATTGTCCCTGAGGGCGGTCGCACGCGATCTCGGCGTGGTGTCCTCTGCCGTGTACCGCTATGTGGAGAGCCGCGACGAACTCCTGACCCTCCTGCTGATTGACGCTTACGGTGAGTTGGGCGACGAAGTGGACACCGCCGTCGACGCCCTCCCGGAGGACGACTACCGCGGCAGGTTCCTGGCGCTCGGGCGGGCCGTTCGCCAGTGGGCACTGCGCGAGCCGGCACGGTATGCCCTCCTGTTCGGCAGTCCGGTTCCCGGATACCAAGCGCCCGCAGAGCGCACCACGGAACCCGGAACGCGGGTGATCTACCGGATGGTGGGGATCTTCGACGCCGCCTACCGCGCAGGCGCCTTGGCCGCCGAAGTGGCGCCCGCCGTCGTCGTTCCTCCAGCCCTTGCCGCGGACCTCGCGGCTATCCGGGCCGAACTGGGCGTGGCCGTTCCAGAACCTGCGTTGGCGAGGGGCGTGCTGGTGTGGACGTCGGTCTTTGGGGCGGTCAGCTTCGAGGTGTTCGGCCAATACGGCGCCGACACCTTTGCCGCGCGCGACGAGCTGTTTGAGCACCAGCTCGAGGTGCTGCGGGGGGTCGTGGGGCTGTAGTCGCGAAGGTACAGTAACTGCATGGCCCGTGGACTTGCTGACATCGGCGCGGAGGGCGTCTTGCTCGCCGGGGCAGGCCGCGCCATCCTGATGCAGATTGCCAATCCCGCGGTCGGTCACGGCGTCGCCAAGCACAGCAATTTCGCCGAACGGCCGCTGGACCGGCTGCGTGCCACCATGACGTACGTCTACGCCGTGGTCTATGGCACGGAAGAGCAACTGGCCGCCGTGCGCCGGGCCGTGAATCGTGCCCACGCTCCGGTTCGCCGGGCCGCGGACGATTCCACCGCGGGGTACAACGCCTTCGACGCGCAATCCCAGCTCTGGGTGGTTGCGACCCTCTACGACACCGCCGTCACCGTTTACGAAAAGGTCCATGGAGCCCTCGACGACGACACGGCCGATCGTATCTACCGCGAGTATGCGCGGATCGGGACAGCGTTGCAGCTGCCCGCCGAGCTCTGGCCTGCCGACCGCCCGGCCTTCGCGCGCTATTGGGACGAATCCTTACGGAACCTCGAGCCGGATGCAGCCGCTTTGAGGGTGGCACACGAACTCCTGCACCCCGTGAGCGGGCCGTTCTTGATGCGCTTGAGCATGCCGTTGGTCCGGCTGGTGACTGCGGGCTTGCTGCCGGAGCATCTTCGCGCGGGATTCGGGCTTCCGTGGAAGGCCCGCCATCAACGCAGCTTCGATGGCACCATCCGGCTCTTGGCGGCGGCTTATCCAAGGCTGCCGGAAAAAATCAGGCATTGGCCGAAAAGCTACTATCTTGGCCGGCTCGGACCGGGCGAGCCGGGCCCTGGCAAGTAGGCGCCCATGCGTGAGCTCACCGCGGTGGAGGAACTTATCGACGGGAGCGCGAGCCGATTCCTGGGAAGTGCCCCGGCCCAAGGGCTGCGATCAAGGCTCACCGAGTTCACAGTCTTCGGCCTCAAGCAGGCGTGGGCGTGCATCTTCGGCGCCTCGCTCCTTGCCGTCATTTTCGCTGCTCACCTCTGGTATCCGGCCAACGCCGGCCTCGCGCGGAACGATTTCCTGACGATCGCCGCCGTCGTGATCCAAATCCTCATGGTGGCCACGAGGCTGGAAACCTTGCGCGAGCTCAGGGTGATCGTGCTCTTCCACTTGGTGGGAACGGTCATGGAGTTGTTCAAGACCGACGTCGGCTCGTGGTCGTATGAAGCCGAGGGTGTTCTCCGCGTCGGCGCCGTTCCGCTCTTCAGTGGCTTCATGTACGCGGCGGTCGGCTCGTACATGGTGCGCGTTTACCGGGTTTTCGACCTGCGCTTCGCCAGGTATCCACGGCGTTGGATCACTGCGGTCCTGGCTGTGGCCATCTATGTGAACTTCTTTTCCCACCACTACATCGTTGACGCCCGCTGGGTCCTGCTGGCCGCCGTCGTCGTGATCTATGGCCGGTGCGTCATGTACTTCCGGGTGTTTCGGCGTCGACTCCGGATGCCGCTCGTCGTGGCATTCCTGCTGGTGGCGCTCTTCCTTTGGATTGCAGAGAATATCGCCACTTGGTCTCACGCCTGGCTGTATCCGAGCCAACTGGATGGCTGGCACTTGGTGTCCCCGGACAAGCTCGTCTCGTGGTTCCTCCTGATGATCATCTCCGTGGTGCTGGTGGCATGGGTGTACAAGCCGATGCCGCCTGACACGACGGGCGTTCTCCCACGGCGAAATCGCGCGTAAATCTCCGAGTTTCCGGGGTTCTTTGGCCGCGAATCCGCAGAGTTGAGCGCACTTGACTCAACTTTGGATTGACATCGAACGAGGCCTGAGTACAGTTGAGTGAAGAACGCTCAACCCGGTTTCATTGAAAGGAAGCAACATATGTCACGCGCTGTAGGTATCGACCTCGGAACCACTAACTCCGTCGTCTCTGTTCTCGAAGGTGGCGAGCCCACCGTCATTGCCAACGCCGAGGGTGGCCGCACCACGCCGTCGGTCGTTGCATTCTCCAAGTCCGGCGAAGTCCTGGTTGGCGAAATCGCCAAGCGCCAGGCCGTCAACAACATCGACCGCACCATCGCTTCCGTGAAGCGCCACATGGGCACCGACTGGTCCGTCGCCATCGACGACAAGAAGTACACGCCGCAGGAAATCTCCGCGCGTATCCTCATGAAGCTGAAGAACGACGCCGAGAGCTACCTTGGCGAAAAGGTCACCGACGCTGTCATCACCGTCCCGGCCTACTTCAACGACGCCGAGCGCCAGGCCACCAAGGAAGCCGGCGAAATCGCCGGCATGAACGTCCTCCGCATTGTCAACGAACCCACCGCCGCTGCACTTGCCTACGGCCTGGACAAGGGCAAGGAAGACGAACTCATCCTGGTCTTCGACCTCGGCGGCGGAACGTTCGACGTCTCCCTGCTGGAAGTCGGCAAGGACGAAGACGGCTTCTCCACCATCCAGGTCCGCGCCACCGCCGGTGACAACCGCCTCGGCGGCGACGACTGGGACCAGCGCGTTGTTGACTACCTGCTGAACCAGCTCAAGATCAAGGGCATCGACCTTTCCAAGGACAAGATCGCCCTGCAGCGTCTGCGCGAGGCTTCGGAGCAGGCCAAGAAGGAACTCTCTTCCTCCACCAGCACCAACGTCTCCCTCCAGTACCTCTCCGTCACCCCCGACGGCCCGGTCCACCTGGACGAGCAGCTGACCCGCGCCAAGTTCCAGGACCTCACCAAGGACCTGCTCGAGCGCACCAAGAAGCCGTTCCACGACGTCATCGCCGAGACCGGCATCAAGCTCTCCGAAATCGACCACATCGTTCTCGTGGGCGGTTCCACCCGTATGCCCGCCGTTTACGACCTCGTGAAGGAACTTGCCGGCGGCAAGGAGCCCAACAAGGGCGTCAACCCTGACGAAGTTGTCGCCGTTGGCGCAGCCCTCCAGGCCGGTGTGCTGAAGGGCGAGCGCAAGGACGTCCTCCTGATCGACGTCACCCCGCTGTCCCTCGGTATCGAAACCAAGGGCGGCGTCATGACGCACCTGATCGAGCGCAACACGGCCATCCCCACCAAGCGTTCCGAGACCTTCACCACCGCTGACGACAACCAGCCGTCCGTGGCCATCCAGGTCTTCCAGGGCGAGCGTGAATTCACCCGCGACAACAAGCCGCTGGGCACGTTCGAACTGACCGGCATCGCTCCGGCACCGCGCGGCGTCCCCCAGGTCGAGGTCACCTTCGACATCGACGCCAACGGCATCGTCCACGTCTCCGCCAAGGACAAGGGCACCGGCAAGGAGCAGTCGATGACCATCACCGGCGGCACCGCGCTGTCCAAGGAAGACATCGACCGCATGGTCCGTGAAGCCGAGGAGCACGCAGCCGAGGACAAGGCCCGCCGCGAGGCTACCGACACCCGCAACACTGCCGAGCAGCTCGCCTACTCCGTGGACAAGCTCATCGCCGAAAACGACGAGAAGCTGCCGGAAGAGGTCAAGACCGAGGTCAAGGCCGACGTCGACGCCCTCAAGAAGGCCCTCGAAGGCACCGACGACGCGGCAGTGAAGACCGCTTTCGAGAAGCTGCAGCACTCGCAGTCGAAGCTCGGCGAAGCGATCTACTCGCACGCCGGTTCCCCGGATGGCGCAAGCAGCGCCGCCGGTGCTGAGGGCGCTCACGCCGGTGCCAAGGCAGACGAGGACATCGTCGACGCCGAGATCATCGACGAAGACGAAAAGAAGTAAGCATGCCTCACCACGGCAACGACGCAGAGCACTCACCTTCCAACAACGAGGGCAACGAGCAGCACAAGCCGGTCATTCGGGACAACCGCAAGGTTGACCCGGAGACCGGGGCCGCCCGCCACGCCCAAGGATCGGCAGCTGATTCCAACGCCGCTGCCGCCGAGGGCGATGCCCTGTCCCAGGCTGAGGAAATCCTCAACGGCATGGAGGTTCCGGCTGAAGAGTCGGTAGCCCCCGGTGCCGCTGCAGAAGCAGAGGCCGCGGAACTCCGCAACGATCTCTTGCGCCTGCAGGCCGAGTACGTCAACTACCGCAAGCGCGTCGAACGCGACCGCGCCGTCGCAGGGGAAATGGCCGTCATCGGCGTCCTGAACTCCCTGCTGCCGGTGCTGGACGACGTCGACGCCGCCCGCCAGCACGGCGACCTCGTGGACGGCCCGTTCGCCGCGATCGCCGCCAAGCTGGAGAACGCGCTGAAGACGTACGGCTTGGAGCGCATCGCGGAAACCGGAGTCGACTTCGACCCCACGATCCACGAAGCCCTCATCCAGCAGCCGGGCGAGGACATCGAAGTAGACACCGTCAGCCAAGTGCTGCGCTCCGGCTACCGCTCCGGCGGCCGCGTGCTCCGTGCGGCCCAAGTGATCGTGGCTGTGCCGGCCTGAGGTTCTCACCGCCGCTAGGTGTGCTCACCTTGGCGCTTCGCCGGATATGGGGCGGTGCCCGTCCCCGGCTGCTCCCGATGCTCGCAAGCTCGCGTCGGGGCCCTCGCAGCCGTGGGCCCCTCGCGGGCAGGCACACCGCCGCCCCATATCCGGCTTCGCGCCCGCTGTAAGCTCGCCTGAGGTGAGTTGACAGCAGGCGCGAAGGGGCGGGGGCCCATGCTTCGCGTAGCGCACGCAATCGAACACAGAAACGAAAGAGAGAAGCCGAGTGGCCAGCCAGGACTGGGTTGAGAAGGATTTTTACGCCATCCTTGGTGTCGCCAAGGACGCCTCTGACGCTGACATCAAGAAGGCGTACCGCAAGCTTGCGCGGAAGTACCATCCGGATACCAATTCCGGGGATGCTACTGCGGAGAAGAAGTTCAAGGACATCTCGGAGGCCTATTCGGTGCTCTCGGATGCCGAGGAGCGCCAGCAGTACGATGCCATTCGCGCCATGGGCGGGGCACGCTTCGCTCCGGGCGCAGCTCGCGGCGGGCCGGCTAATGGCGGCTTCGAGGACCTGTTCGGCGGACTTTTCGGCGGAGGCGCACGCCAGCCTGCAGGGGCCGGCGGGATCCCGCCCGAGTTCGCTGACCTGTTCGGCGGCGGCTTCGGCGGTGGACAGACCGGTTTCCAGCGCGCTCCCCAAAAAGGCAGTGACCGCACGGCGTCGACCTCTATTTCCTTCGCCGGCTCCATTCATGGCACCACGGTGAGCCTGCGCGAAAGCAACGGCAACGTCATCGACGTGAAGATTCCCGCGGGCATCAGGGACGGCCAGAAGGTCCGCCAGCGCGGCAAGGGCAACCCAGGCGCAGCCGGCAACGGTGACCTCATCATCACGGTGAACGTCAAGCCGCACGACTTCTTCAACCGCGATGGCGACAATATCCGCATCCACGTGCCAGTCACGTTCGCGGAGGCCGCCTTGGGTTCGAACATCCACGTGCCAACGCTCGACGGCGACACTGTCACAGTCCGCGTCCCGGCCGGCACGCCTTCCGGCCGCACGCTCCGGGTCAAGGGCCGCGGCGTCAAGACGTCGAAGGGCGCCGGAGACCTGCTGGTGACGATCGACGTCTCCGTCCCGCAGAACCTCAATAAACAGGCCGAGGAGGCCGTCAAGGCATTCGCCGCGGCGACTGCCGACGCCGATCCTCGCCATGACCTGGCCGCCAAGGCCCGCTTGTAGCGGCAGAACATATGGGAGGGGACGTAGGCATGGGCATCGACATCAACCAGCCGATCTTCGTCATCTCCGTCGCGGCCGAACTGGCTGACATGCATCCGCAGACCCTGCGCCAGTACGACCGCCTCGGCATCGTGTCGCCGAGCCGTGCCCCAGGCAAGTCCCGGCGTTACTCCCAGCGCGATATCGACCGCTTGCGCGAGGTCCAACGGCTCTCCCACGAGGGCGTGTCCCTTGAGGGCATCAAGCGCATCCTTGAGCTCGAAAACCAGGTGGCCGCGCTTCAGTTCCGCGTGGCCGAGTTGAGCGAGGAACTGCAGCGCCGGCGAAGCCCGATAGAGGCCCGAATTTTCGCGGCGGGAACAGCCGGCGACGTCGTCAGCCTGGCCCGCGGGCAGCGCCCCCGGGCGCGGTCTCAGGCAGTTGTCGTCTGGCGGCCGCGACCGGGGGAGTAATCCTCTAGGCCTGCGAGAGGGACGCCAGCAGAACCGGCGCTTCCTGCCCGGCCCACGTACCCCTCAGGGAGGCCGAATCTTCCGAACCCTGTGTACCCAGATCGAGGACACGGTTCACCACCAGTGTGAGCTCACCGGCGTCGATGCTGGTGACGCCGTCTTCGGTGATCGGGGCTGCCGGGCTCAGCGCCGGGACTTCGGCACCGGGCCTTCCGCCGCCCTTGACCTCGACGGAACTCGCGCGTGGCTCCAGCACGCCGTCCACGTCCACGAACTGTTCGGCTTCCTGCTGTCCCGTGAGGATTGCGGTGGCCAGGGCGACGACGTAGACGGGATCTGCGCAGGCGTCGTACACCCACCTCGTGCCCAAAACGGAGTGTTCCATGGTGCCGAGAAGCGAGTCCTTTGCCCCGGGCAATTCCGAACCACGGTAGCTCAGGGGAACCTGGTAGACCTTGCCGCCGTAGGAGACCAAGTGGGTCTCGAGGCCGACTTGGCCGGCCGGATCATCGAAGCGGTATGCCCCAAGCAGTTCGGGCGGTGCGGCGCCATCCTTGGTGAACCACGGCTGGACGGGCAAGTACTTTTCGATGAGTTCAAGTTTGCTGGGACTCAGGGTTGCTTGATGGATGATAGCCATGCGGTCCAGCCTAAGCCACCTCGAAGCAGTTGCTTCAGGGGGACCCTACTCCGCGAACAAGCCCGCCAGATCCTCCGCCGTCAAGGCGCCACCGGTCAGCGCATCGCCTTCCATGACGTCCGCGAACAGCTGGGACTTCCTGGTCTTGAGTGCCATGACCTTTTCCTCGATGGTGTCCTTGGCGACCAATCGGTAGACCATCACGTTCCTCGCCTGCCCGATCCTGTGGGTGCGGTCCACGGCCTGCGCTTCGGACGCAGGGTTCCACCATGGGTCCAGCAGGAACACGTAGTCGGCTTCGGTCAGGTTCAGGCCGAAGCCTCCGGCCTTCAAGGAAATGAGGAAGACGGGCGCTGCGCCGTTCTTGAATTCGCTCACGACGTCGGCCCGGTTCCGGGTGCTGCCGTCGAGGTAGCAGTACTCGATGTCCTCCGCGTCGAGCCGCTCCCGGACCTTGCCAAGGAACCCCGTGAACTGGCTGAAGATGAGGGCCCTGTGCCCCTCGGCAACGATGTCCTCCAGCTGTTCGAACAGCACATCCAGCTTGGACGAGCGCACCGCGGACAAGGACTCGTCCACGAGGGAGACGTCCAGGCTCAGCTGCCGCAGCAGGGTGAGCGACTGGAAAATGGTGAAGCGGTTCTTATTGACATCGTCGATGAGCCCCAGGATCTTCTGCCGCTCGCGCTGCAGGTGCGTCTGGTACACCTTCTGGTGCCGCGGGTTCAGCACCACTTCCAGGACCTGCTCCTGCTTGGGCGGCAGGTCCTTGATGACTTGCTCTTTGGTGCGGCGCATCATGAGGGGACGTACCCGTCGTCGGAGCTTGGCGAGCTGGGCCTTGTCTCCGTTCTTTTCGACCGGCTTTTGGTAGTACTCCGCGAAACGGCGCGGGCTGGAGAACAGCCCGGGAGCGACGATCGAAGTCAGAGCCCAGAACTCCATGAGGTTGTTTTCCAGTGGCGTGCCGGTGATTGCCAGCTTGAAGGATGCCGGAAGTTTGCGGGCGCACTGGTACGCCTTGGACTGGTGGTTCTTGACGAACTGGGCTTCGTCGAGCATCAGCCCGGCCCATTCCTTGGCTGCGTAGGCCTCGTAGTCGATCCGGAACAGCGCGTACGAAGTGATGACGACGTCGGTTCCGGCCATGGATTCCTGCGGATCGGCGCCGCTCTTGGCGAAAGTCTCTCCGACGGTCTTTATGCTCAGGCCGGGCGCGAAACGCTGCACTTCCGCGGCCCAGTTGCCGACGACGCTGGTGGGCGCCACCACCAAGAAGGGGGCGGCACCGCCCGTGCCGCCGGCGTCGGATTCAGCCTGCTCCTTCGCCGCACACATCAAAGCAATCGCCTGCACTGTCTTGCCGAGGCCCATGTCGTCGGCCAGGACCCCGCCCAAGCTGTGACGGTACAGGAAACTCAGCCAGTTGAAGCCCTCCAGCTGATAGGGACGGAGCTCGGCGTCGAGCGAGCCCGGCAGCGGGAGCCCGGTCACGCCGTCGTCGAGCAGGCCGCCCACGGCCTCGCGCCATGCGGCCGCCTGCTCGTCGACGATCCCCAATTGCGCGAGCTCATCCCAGAGCCCGGCCTGGAAGCGGCTGATCTGCAGGGTACCGTGCCGGTCCGGGCTGTCCTGCAAGGACCGGGCCTCGTCGATCAGCGCGCGGAGTTGGTGCAGCTCGGGCAAGTCCAGTGAGAAGTAGGCGCCGCTCGGCAGCAGCATCCGGCTCTGGCCCGCCGCGAGGGCGGAAAACACCGCGGCGAAGGACACAGGTTCGCCCTCGAGCGTGATGACGATGCCGAGATCGAACCAGTCGCGGCTGTCGGTGGCCTTGGTCGAGATGGAGACGACGGGAGCCTCGGTGGCCTCGCGGTAGTCGGCGATCTCGCCGGAAGTGTCCACGACGACGTCGGGCAGCTCGCGCAGCCGGGGCAGCACCTCCTCGGTGAAGGCCAGGGTGTCCAGTCCGTCCAGCGCTACCGAGGCGGCCAGCCGTGGAGCCCCCCATCCGCCGCTCGACGACTCGCCCAGCGCCGCGACTACGTCCCAAAGCCGGCCCAGGGACTCAAGGATCCGGGCCTCCTCGGCGTCGTCGCGGTAGCCGTGGTCGTCCGGGTGCCGCCAGAGGGGCTGGGCAGTCACAAGCTTGCCGGCCTTGTAGTGCCACTCCCAGTGCAGCCGCACCCGGTGGTCAGCACCGTAGTTCGCCAGAAGGGACAGCGTAGGCACGGCGAGGACCGGCAACTCCACTGAATGGTCCGCTGCCGTGACCCGCGTGGATTGCTTGAGCTTCGGATAGAACGCCGTGAGGAATCGTTCCTCGTCCTTCGCCGGGATCTGGAGCCGGGATGCGCCCATGACGAAATCGAGGAGTTCCTGCGACTCACCACCCTCCAACGGAGCCAGCGTGATGAGGTTCTCGGGTGCCGATATGCCGGGCAAGTGCTCCTCGCCCGGACCCGTGAAGAACAAGCCATGTGCCGGGCGGCCGATCAAGCCCAAGGTCGCCGGATCAAGGGCGTCCGCGCCCAAGGTCACCGACGGCGCGAGCTGCAGTCCGTCGTCGGGCCGGCTAAGGTCAAGCCCGACGACGGCGGGCTCCGCAGCAATGCGGACCGGCTCGGTCCCGCCGGAGTGGATGAGCGAAACCCCTATCTTGTCGGCTTCGACCAGGAGGCTCCATAAGTTCTTGCCGGCGAATTCGTTGAGCAGCATCCACATGCTCGAAGTGAGCTGCCGGTAGTCCGCAGTGGAATGCGCGGCCAGGAAGTTCTGCATCCAGTCGATATGGGCTTCGTTGAACTCGCGCTTGTAGCCGAGGTAATTCAGGTTGGTCCAGGAAACATCGCCCCGGATCCACTTGCCCTTGGCGCCCATCATCACCGGGCGGGCCTTGAGCTGGCGCACGCTGCGGAGCGGATCGCGCCGGCCTGTGTAGGAGAAGTGCGGGGCCGGCTCTTCAACCTCGAACGCCAGTGCCAAGGGGAGGCCCTGGCCTTGCGGGGTGGTGCCCGGAGTGGCGATGAGCTTGCTAAGTGCCTGCTCCCATGCCGGCCGTTGCACGATGCCCCCTGTTTGGGCCGTCTGCCCGAACGCCGGCGCGCTGAGCAACTGTGCCCGCACGGCGGGATGGTCTTCGGCGGCGAAGAGAAGCGCCGCCACGTGTTTGCAGTCCTTCCGGACCGGGCAGCTGCACACGCCCACGGTGCAGCTCCAGCCGCCCGGTTTGCGGACCAGCTTGGCCGACGTCGAATACGGTGACGGGCCGCTGCCCCTGACCTTGCCCATCATCAGGCCCGTGGCGGAGTCGAAGGTGATGCCGCTGACCCGGCTGCCCATGGCATAGGCGAGGCCGGCCGCCAGGGAGCGGTCGTTAATGGCGGGTGTCTGAATCGCCAGTTCCCAGGAGTCGTCTGAGTGGGAAGGCATTTCGTTGGGGCTACTTTCGGCAGGAGGCTATCTATGAATCCTAGGGCCCAGGGAGCAGCCCTGAAACTTTGCCGGACGTTCACCTCTGCCTAGCTTGCCCGACAACCGCCCCCGCGTACGTTGAAAGGGTCCGGAGCAGCACAAGCTTCCTAGCAGTGAGGAAATCCCATGACCAGCAATGAGAACCCCGTCGTTCTGACGAAGGACAGCATCGAGGCCGACAGCGCCGACGTTGTGGACGCGAACGTCACCGTGGTCAACGAGATGTACGAGGAGCTCCTCAACCATGAGGAAATCGCTACCAATGCTCTGCGCAGCTACTTTGTGGACTACTACCTGACGCAAGCACTCGCGGGCGGTTTCGCACAGTACGTGTTCACGGTCCCGGAACGCGAAGAGGTGGATGCGTTTGTCCGCGAAGGCCTCGAAGGAATGGGCGCCAAAGGCCACCTTGAGCTGTTCAACCGCACCGCCGCAGCTTTCGACGCGCTGTCCGAAGAAGACGCCGAGGCCTACCTGGACGGCGATCTTGACGAGTCCGAAGTGGCACCGGAAGCCGTTGCCGAACTCGAGGCCCTCGACGGCGAATTCGAATCCCTCCTGGAGACCGAAGACATCATCGAACTCAACGCAGCGTGGCTCCGCAGCCAGGACGGCGTGCTCTACCTGGACGAGGAGCAGCTGAAGACTCACATCGCCGAGCGCGTAGCCCTCGTCCCGAACCTCGAAGAGCGCCAGGCCGAGGCAGCCGAAGCGGAACTTGAGAACGCCCCTGAATTCGAGCTCATCATCCGCGAACTGTGCGACGTTGCCGGCTACCAGCTGGAGAAGATCACCATGGGCGATCCCAACTACGAGCACGACGGCGAGACGATCCTCGCCTGGCACTTCACCACGGACCACGGCAACTACATCATGATCGAAGAGGACGACGAAGCCTTCATGATCCACCCGGAGACGAAGGAAATCATCGCCGCCGTGGAGTTCGAGGACGCTGAAGAGTTCGAAGACGCCTAAAACGCCCGCTCACCTATGAGGCTTCTGACGCGGACGCCCGCTCACCTTTAAGGCCTCCAGGGCAAACGCTCGCTCAGATCCGCCGGCCGGCCCGGCGAGATCTGAGCGAGCGTTTGCCTTTTGGGGTGCAAAAGTGAGCGAGGGTTTTAGTAGCCCATGCTGCTCCCGCTTGGGGTGCTGCTCTCGCTCGGGGTGCTGCTGCTCGGGGTCAGCATCGAACCGGACGGGCTGACCAAGGACCAGACACCGCCCACGCCTTGGCCGTAGGTGTCACTGGAGTCTTCGTCCTTGGAGTAGAAGTAGATGGGCATGCCGTTGATGGTGATCTGCATCTTGCCGTCTGCTGTGGGGATGGTGCCGATGGTTCCGGCCACCCCGTCAACCGCCGGCGTGGCCGACGTCGTTGTCACGGCAGGCCAGTTGGTCGCGCAGCCGCCGGTGCAGGCGCTCTTGCCGGAACCCTTGACGTCCTTCGCGAAGATGTAGACGCTCTTGCCGTTCGCCGCAACCACTCGCTCGCCGACGCTCGACGACGCCGTCTTCAGTTCCGCCGCGCCAGCAGGAGTGCTCGACGCCGGAGCGCTTGAACTCGCCGACGCCGCGGAGCCGGGGCTGGTGGCGCTCGAGGACGCGGAAGACGGGCCGGGGCTTCCTCCACAGCCAGTGAGCGCGATGGCCAGAGCAAGAATGCCGAGCCCGGTGCCGAGTTGCTTCTTCATGGTTTACTCCTTCGCTTGGACCGGCCGCGGACGTGCCGGAAGCTAACCCGTACGACGCTGCCGGGTGAAGAATGGTTCAGGGGGCGTGAACCTTTTTCCTGGCGGGCACGTCGTATCGCAGGAGAAGGGGAAGCCGAGCACCAAGGAGGCGCCGATGCCGCTCGACGAGGATGTGGTGGCCGCGATCTACCGCGACCACGGCACAGCCCTGCGCCGCTTCGTACTGAGCTGCACGCCGGACGCGCACTTGGCTGAGGACGTGGTGCAGGAAACCATCCTTCGCGTGTGGCAGCACGCCCCGCAGATCACTGGCAGCCTGCGCAGCTACTTGTTTCGCACTGCCCGTAACGTCATCATCGACAACTACCGCAAGGCCCAGCGGCGCCCGGCAGAGGCTGCCGAACGCGACATGGCGGACCCGGAGGAGGCCACCGAGCGGGTGGACGAGCTCCTCAACCGGGTCCTCATGGAGGAGGCGCTCCTGCGGCTCAGCACCGAACACCGGGAGGTCCTGGTAGCCCTGCATTACGAACGTTTCACGGTAAACGAGGCCGCGCTGAGGCTCAACATCCCCAGCGGCACGGTGAAATCCCGGGCCTTCTACGCCGTCAGGGCGCTTCGCACGATTCTCGATGAAATGGGGGTGCAGCGGTGAACGAAACCGGACTTCACCAATTGCTGGGCGCCTACTTGCTCGGCGGCCTCGAACCTGCCGAGGCCCGGGTTTTCGAGGAGCACTTGGCAAGCTGTGCTGATTGCCGGCTCCAGCTGGGGGAGCTGGAGAGCCTCCCGGCCCTCCTCGACGCCGTCCCCGTGCCCGACGCCGTCGCGCTTGCCGTCGGACGCCCTGCCGTCGTGCCCTCCGCCGCAGTTCCGCCCGCTACTTCCGACGCTCGCTCACTAATGGGGGCTTTTTCGGAAAGGCTCCCGCAGCCGATTCTCTTGAAAATGGCAGCACGGCGACGGAAATCCCGACGCCGGTGGGCGGCCCTGGTGGGTGCCGTAGCCGCCGCTTGCCTTGGGTTGGGCATACTGGCGGGGCCGGTGTTGAACCAGCCACCCAAGCCTGACGCTAGCTACTCTGTGCAGACGGACAATGGCCTGCAGCTCACTGTGGGGCTCGTCAGGAAGGCGTGGGGGACCGAACTGCAACTGGAAGGCCGCAGCATGCCGCCGCAAGGCACTATGTACCTGTGGGTCAAGGGCCGCGACGGCACGGAGGAAATGGCTTGCGGTTGGACCGCGACCTCCAGCGGCCACATCAAGGTCACGGGCGCGACGCCGGTCCAGCTCGCCGGGATTTCGGGTGTGGAACTGCGCGATGACAACCAGAAGATGGTCGCCGTGATTTCGGTTCCGGGGAGCTAGGGGTTCCCGGGACCTAGGCGGTTTGTGCGCGACTAGGCGGACGCTGGTCCGCTGGCCGCAGGATCGGGCAAATCGCCCCGTACCCAGGTGGGCATGTCCAGTCGGTTGAAACTGTAGAGGTGAATTCCCGAGACACCATCCGGGTGCGCAGTGAGTTCGGAAACCAGGCCTTGCGGTGAGTACTTGTCCCCGCCGAGAAGCTTGCGGGCGAGGGGTCCTTTGTTGCTGAGGAACTTCAGGGATGTCCCGACGCCGATCTGGGTTGCCAGGGCCAGCAGCTTGATTCGGGGAACTGCCCCGGCAATCCCAGCCCACACGGGAAGCTCAACGCCTTCCCGGCGCAGGAGCGCTGCGTAGTCGAGGATCGTCGGCGCGGAGAAGCACATCTGCGTGACAACATGCGTCGCCAGGTGTTGTTTCGCCAGCAGGGCATCCAGCAAATCCAGCCCGCTCACGGAAGGATGCCCCTCGGGGTAACCGGCGATGCCCGCTGTGATGGAGCCGCCGGTGTACTCGGCGATGTCCGCCAAGAGGGAAAGGCTCGATCGGTAGGGGCCGGCACCAAGAGGTCCGTCTCCGCCGATGGCGAAGACCTCCGTGATCCCGGCGGCCCCGCAGTCCCGGAGGATGCCGGAAAGCTGCGCCCTGTCCTCCAGCCCGCGCGCCGAGAGGTGCGGAACCACGTTGTAGCCGAGGAGGCCGAGCTTCACGGAGACCTCCATGGTCCGCGCGATGCCGTGATGGGGCAGGCAGGTAACGGTGAGCGTAGTGGAAAGCGGCACAGCGGCCTGGACTTTCTCAACGATTCCGTCCGAGGGAATGATTTCAATCCGGGTGGGGAACATGCTGGCTCCTTGCCGATCAGGCCGTCGCGTGGTGTGCGAGGAGGGTGCGGGCTTCCTGGCGGGTGGTGCCGGAGTCCTGGATGCCTTCGGCGATGTGGGCAATGTGCTTCAAGTGGGCGGGGATTTCGCGGCCTTTCTTGCGCATCGCGGTGGCCCAGAGGCGTCCGGCGCGGTAGGAGGAGCGGACCAGGGGGCCGGACATGACGCCGAGGAAGCCGATTTCCTCGGCTTCGGTGGCGAGGTCGACGAATTCCTGGGGTTTGACCCAGCGGTCCACGGGCAGGTGCCGTTCGGAGGGGCGCAGGTACTGGGTGATGGTGATCAGGTCGCAGCCCGCGGCGTGCAGGTCGGCCAGGGCTTCGGAGATCTCTTCGCGGGTTTCGCCCATGCCCAGGATCAGGTTGGATTTGGTGACCATGCCGGCGGCCCGGCCCTGGGTGATGACGTCCAGGGAGCGGTCGTAGCGGAACGCGGGGCGGATGCGTTTGAAGATCCGGGGCACGGTTTCGACGTTGTGCGCGAAGACCTCGGGGGCGGAGTCGCAGATCGCTTGGATGTGTTCGGGTTTGCCGGAGAAGTCGGGGATGAGCAGTTCGACGCCGGTGCCGGGGTTCAGTTCGTGGATCTTGCGGACGGTTTCGGCGTAGAGCCAGACGCCTTCGTCTTCCAGGTCATCGCGGGCGACGCCGGTGACGGTGGCGTAGCGCAGGGCCATGGCCTGGACGGAGCGGGCGACCTTGGTGGGTTCGAACATGTCCACGGGGGAGGGTTTGCCGGTGTCGATCTGGCAGAAGTCGCAGCGGCGGGTGCATTCGGAGCCGCCGATCAGGAAGGTCGCTTCCTTGTCTTCCCAGCACTCGAAGATGTTCGGGCAGCCGGCTTCCTCGCAGACGGTGTGCAGTCCTTCTTTTTTCACGAGGTTCTTCAGGCCCACGAATTCAGGGCCCATCTGGACCTTGGCCTTGATCCACTCGGGCTTGCGTTCGACCGGGACGGCTTTGTTGCGCTGTTCAACGCGCAGCAGCTTACGGCCTTCAGGTGCCAGGGTCATGAGGAACTCCATAATTCAGGTGGCGCGGACGCACCACGATGATTCGGTTCCTCCCCGCTCTGTATTGGACCTGAGAGTTTCCGCGTCCCGCCTCGCGGCTGGACGCTTGCACCGTCGGTGAGTCCGGTTGCCCGGGCTGCTTTCCAGAGTTGCCTTGCCGCGGCGGTACATGGGCCTGAGAGATTCCTGGGGAGGATTTGCTCCTACGGCGCCTGCTGAAACGTACCGGCAGGGCTCTCCCGCCGCAGATCATAAGCACGTGCCGCCTTTCGGTGACACGTCTCACATGGTAGCCGGTGCCCGTGCGGCACGCAAAGAACCCGTGCGCGATCGTGCAGCTAAATCCTGCGGTAACTAAGATCGAAGATCATGCGCCCGGCCTCATGGGCCTTGTTTTCGAAGCTGGTGCGGATTCGACCATCGAAGCGCGGAGCCCATCCGCCCACGTGGTCCACACCCTCATTGGGGCCGGTGTGCTCGGTGCTGACCGGTGCGCGGCCTTCCTTGACGGGTGCCCCGCCCACCATCGATTCGACTCCCGATTCCCACACTTGGGTGAGGGGGCTCTCTGCGCCGGTCCGCTCGCCGTCGTGGACGTTCTCAAACTCGGTTGACCCGGCAAGGACCTCGCGGACGTGGATGGCGTAGTTGGACCAATCTGTGGCGATCCGCCACAGGCCACCCTTCTCGAGGGACCGCGCAGCAAGTTCGGCGAACGCGGGCTGGATAAGGCGGCGTTTGTGGTGCCGAGATTTGTGCCAGGGGTCGGGGAAGAAGACCCAGAGCTCGCTCACTGAACCCGCAGGCAGCATGGTGGCCAGGACCTCCGGGGCGTTGGCTTCCACGACGCGGACGTTGCTGAGGCCGCGACTGTTGATCTTGATCATCGTGTTGGCCAGGCCCGGGGTGTAGACCTCCACGGCGAGGAAGTCCTTGTCCGGGTTCTCTTCGGCCGCGTGGCATACGGCGTCGCCGAGTCCCGAACCGATTTCAACAATCAGCGGTGCCTTGCGGCCGAACTCCGCTTCGGCGTCGAACACGTAGTCCGGGTGCACGGACGTGTTGGCGACATGCCGCGGAACCTGGATGGCCCAGCGGTCCGAGTGCTCTTCCCACGCCGCTTGGCGCCGACCCTGAAGCCGCGTCCCGCGGCGCACGAAACTGACCGGCCGGCCGCCATAGGTGCCGAAGGAGGCCTGGCTGCCTGGGGTCACGGGGCGCGAAGACTGCGGTGATTCAGGGGATTCTGGGGTTTCACTCATCTCCTCCAGAATACCGTTGCACGGTCAAAGCCCCGCCGCGGAACCTGCGTACGCTCCCGTCACGAGGCGCCCGCGCACGGGGGTGACTGCCAGAATGGGTTGGTGACCCCCGCTTCAAGCGCCCCAAAGAACACCAAGCCGCACCCCGGCGTCCCCGAGATCCTCGTCGACGCCGAGATCGACGAGCTTCCCGCCCCCGAGCCCACGCAGATCAAGACGCGCGGAGGACTCGTCTTCCTGGGGATCTGCCTGGTGCTCATCGGCCTGAACCTGCGGACGGTTTTTTCGAGTTTTTCGGCAGTTCTTCCGGAAGTCACCGCCGACGCCGGGCTGCCGGGCTGGGCGGTGGTGGTCCTCACCACTGTGCCCGTGACCTTGTTGGGTGTGTTCGCGCCGCTGGCGCCGATCCTGGCCCGCCGATTCGGTGCCGAGAGAGTATTGCTCGGCGCGATGGCAGTGCTGACAGCGGGGCTGCTGCTCCGTCCGGTGGACCTCGCCGGCGCCGGGCACTTACCGGCCCTCCTTGCCGGTACCGCGGCGTGCGGCGCCGCGATCGCGCTATGCAACGTGCTGCTGCCCGGCGTGGTCAAGCGTGACTTCCCGCATCGCCTCGGGCTCATGGGCGGGCTATATACGACGGCGATTTGCGCGTCTGCCGCGCTTGGCGCCGGTTTCACCTATCCCGTCTTTACCGCGGCCGGGCACTGGACTTCGGCGCTGTGGTTCTGGGCGCTGCCCGCCGCCGTCGTACTCTTGCTTTTCCTACCGCTCGCGATCCGCCAGCATCCCGTCCGGCACAACGCGGCCGACGGCGGTACGAACGTCTGGCGTTCCGCCGTCGCCTGGCAAGTCACCATCTTCATGGTGTTGCAAGCGATGATGTCCTTCAGCGTGTTCGCCTGGTTGGCGCCGATCCTGCGTGATCGCGGGATCGACGGCGGGACAGCCGGCTTGATCGTGTCCGTGTCGATTGTGCTGCAGATGCTTGGTTCGTTCATCGCTCCTGGGCTCGCGGCACGTTTCAAAGACCAGCGCGCCGTCAACACCGTGGTGGCGCTCATGACCGGCGGCGGCTTCGCCTTGAGTATTTTCGGCCCCACGGACCTGATTTGGGCGTGGACCGGGCTGTTGGGACTGGGGCAAGGGAGCCTCACCGCCGTGGCGTTGACCATGATCATGCTGCGCACCCGCGATTCCCACACCGCGGCGCACCTTTCCGGCATGATGCAGGGGGTCGGCTATGGCTTGGGCTCCACGGGAACCCTGATGGTCGGCCAATTGCACCAAGCGACCGGTGGCTTCGCGGCTGCCGGCATCCTGTTCCTCGTCGTCGGATCTCTGGCGGCCTTCTTCGGCTTCCGCGCCGGCCGGAACCGCTACGTCGGCTAGCCCAACGGGGAGGTTAGTGAGTCAGGTCCTTGCCCTTGGTTTCCGGGATCATGAAGGCGAACGCGATTCCGATGGCCAACAGGATCACTGCGTAGACGTTGAACATGTTGGCTTGGCCGATGCTGCCGAGCCAGGTCTGAAGGTACGGGGCCGTGCCGCCGAAGACCGCAACGCAGATGGAATACGGGACGCCGACACCCACGGTGCGGATCTTGGTCGGGAACAGCTCGGCGTACACGGCCGGGACAATCGAGGCGCTGCCGGCAATGAAAAACAACATCACGGACATCGAAACAGCCAGCTGCCAGGGGGAATCCTTCAGGAGCCACGTCATAGGGAAGTGCAGCAATGCGGCGCCGGCAGAGCTCACGATCAGCACCGGCTTGCGGCCGATGCGGTCGGACAGCTTGCCCCAGAACGGGAGCGACGCAATGAAAGCGATGTTGCCGATGACGCCGGCCCATAGGGCTGCTCCACGGTCCATCTTGAGTGTGCTGGCCGCGTAACTCGGCGCCACGACGCCCCAGATGTAGTAGACAACGGTGAGGCCAACGGTCAGCCCGATAACCTGCAGGGCCTGCTTGCGGTATTTGACGATCTGCGGCCACATGGGCTCGCGCTTTTCCTTGGGCACCTCGGCTTCGAATGCCTCGGTCTCCTTCATCTTGGCCCGCATGACCAATGCGTAGATGCCCAGGGCACCGCCCACCAGGAACGGCACGCGCCAGCCCCAGGCGTTCATGTCGGCCTTGCTCAGCACACCGGTCAGGATGGCGCCCAGCAGGGTTCCGGCCAGGATGCCGGCGGTGCCGGAGGTGTAGATGAGCGTTGCCCAGAAGCCGCGCTTTTCCTTGGGTGCCATTTCGGACAGGTACGTTTGCGACGACGGCAGCTCGCCACCGTGGGCGAGGCCTTGGATGAGGCGGGCCACCAGGAGCATCACGGAGGCAAAAGCCCCCACAGCCTGGAATGTCGGGGCGATACCGATCAGCAGGCTACCGACAGCCGCGAGGCCGACCGCGAACGTCATGGATGTCTTGCGGCCGATCCTGTCGCCGATCCAGCCGAAGACGAAGCCGCCGAACGGCCGGGCCACGAATCCGACGGCGAAGATCGCCAAGGTGGAGAGGACCGCGGAGGTGGGGTCTGCACTGCTGAAGAGCGCGCTGGCGATGAAAGGCGAGAACGTGGCGTAGATGGCCCAGTCGTACCATTCGACGGCGTTGCCGATGCCGGTGCCGATGAGGGTTCGCAGATGGGATTTGTGAACCTGGGCTGTGGCTGAAGTGCCAACGGTGGCGGTCATGTCTTGCTCCAAGGTTTGGGTGGTGGTTAGTTGCCGGCGGCGAGGGTGGCGATGCGGGAGACCGCGAGCTCCGCGTAGAGCGCCGCACCGTCGGACAGGACGCCGTCGTCGAACGTGGCGTACGGGGAGTGGTTGAACGCTGAGGTGGTGTGGTCCACGCCCCGCGGTACGGCGCTGAGGCCCACGAAGGTTCCGGGAACTTCGGCCAGGACCCGGGAGAAATCCTCCGAGCCACTGATGGGCGTAGCCCAGCGGGAGAGGCGGGAATCGCCGAACATAGCGGAGATGACGTTCTCGGCGGTGTGGGTCTCGTCCTCGTCAGTGACGGTCATGGGGTATTCGCCGCGGTAGTCGACGTCCACCTCCAGGCCGTGTGCGGAGGCGATGCCCTTGAGGAGCTGCGGGATGGCGGTCATCATCCGCTCGCGGGAGGCTTCCGAGAAAGTACGGATGGTGGCTTCGAATCGGGCAGATTCGGGGATGACGTTGCGCTTGGTGCCGGCCTGCAGCACGCCCACGGTCAGGACTACGGGATCGAACATGTTGAACTGCCGCGTGATCATGACCTGCAGCGCAGTCACCATTTCTGCGGCTGCCGTGACGGGATCCTTGGCCGAATGGGGCGCCGAACCGTGCCCACCGGCACCCAGGATGGTGACGAAAAGCCCGTCAGAGGCGCTCATCATCACTCCAGGCTTGGTGCAGAACTGGCCATACGGTTCCAGGGAGGAGAAGACATGCATGCCGTAGGCGGCGTCAACACGGCGGCCTGCGGCGTCCAGGACGCCTTCGCGGATCATATGGCCCGCGCCGTCGAATCCTTCTTCGCCCGGCTGGAACATCAGCACGACGTCGCCCGCTAGCTGATCGCGTCGCTCGGCCAGCAGGGTTGCAGCTCCGGCGAGCATGGACGTGTGGAGGTCGTGGCCGCAGGCGTGCATGGCGCCGTCAATCTTCGAGGAGAACTCGACGCCGGTGCGCTCCTGGACGGGGAGGCCGTCCATGTCAGCGCGGAGCAACACAGCCGGCCTCCGGGCTGGTTTCGCGGCAAGCGCACCGGGCGCGCCGCCGCGCAAGACCGCGGTGACCGACGTCGTACTCTCGCCAAGGGTGATTTCGTACGGGAGTCCGTCGAGCGCCTTGAGCACCTTTTCCTGGGTGCGCGGGAGGTCCAGGCCGATTTCCGGTTCCTGGTGGAGCTCGTGGCGGAACCGGGCGATTTCTCCCTGCAGCTCTTTGGCGTCTGAGGCGATCGACATCTGTTCTCCTGTTTCCTGAACGATTGGTAGGTATCCATAGCCATTGTGGAGTGATTAGCCTCACAATCTTCCAAAGCCCTGAAAAAATTCAGGATTATGCCAGAATTAACAGGAATCATGCATCGACTATGAATGGATCGCTGATGGAACTCAGTGAAGAGGACCTCCGGCTGATCAACGCCCTCCAGATCTCGCCGCGGATCAGTTGGTCCGACGCCGCCGAAGTCCTCGACGTCCATGCCACCACCTTGGCCTCCCGGTGGGATCGGCTGCGCGAGTCCGGAGCCGCCTGGACCACGGCGCACCTTATGGGCGACCCCAAGCATGCCTGCCTTGCCCTGTTGGACGTGGACTGCGAAATGCACCTCAGGCCCGAGGTCACGGCCGCGCTCGCAGCGATTCCGGAGATCATCACGGTAGAAGAGGCGGCCAGCAACCGTGACCTCATGCTCACCGTGATCACCCAAGACCTGAGTGAGTTCAGCAGCCGGCTATTGCCCCAGCTCAAGGAAATCCGGGGACTCACCAAGTACCGGACCTCGCTCTGCACCCGCATCCACACAAGCGGCTACGCGTGGCGGCTCAACGTCCTCAGCCGGGCGGAGCAGCAGGCGCTGCGCGCCCTCGCCGGGCCGGAGGCGCTTAATCCGTCCGCCCCTTACGCGCAGGTCACCCCATTGCCGGAGAGCCATATGGCACTCCTTCCCTTCCTCGCCCGGGACGGAAGGGCCTCCGCCGCTGAAATCGCGCGCGCCCTGGGACGGCACCCTGCCACGGTGCAGCGGCAGCTCGGACGCGTGCTCGCGAGCCGGGTGCTGTCCTTCCGCTGCGAAATCGCCCAACAATTTTCCGGCTACCCCATGACGTGCCAGTGGTTCGCGAATGTCCCGGCAGGCCAGCACGAGGCCGCGGCCGCCGAGCTGCGGGCCGTCAGGAACGTTAGGTTCACGGCCTCCACCACAGGCAGCACCAACTTTGTGATCATCATGTGGCTGCGCTCGCTGGCCGAGGTCATGGAGATGGAACTCGCCATCCAGCAACGCATTCCCGGGATCGAACTCGTCGAAAGTGTCGTGATGCTGAGCACGGCCAAGCGGGTCGGCTGGATGCTGAACCCCGACTCGACGGCGACTGGCGCCGTCGTACCGACCGCCGCCGCTGTACCAGCCGCCGCCGCGAGCCCGGCCTAGAGGCCGGCGTTGTAGACGTCGAGTCCGAAGCGGTTCAGACCAGGGGTGCCGGCGTAGCCGAGGTACGGAAGGCCGAAGGTGTCTTCGATGCTGGCCAGCAGGCTGTAGTGGTTATAGGGCGTGGTGGACCAGGTGCCGCCCTTGGTGAACGGCGAGATGACCAAAGCGCCGACCCGGCCGCCGCCCTGTCCGACGATCCCGGGAAGCGGGGAGTTGGGTCCAGGGCCTTCGCCGCAGCAGGCGGAGGCATCCGATTGGGGGCTGTCGGATTCGTCGAAGGTGATCACCAGGACACCGTCTTGGCGGAATGCGGGAGACGAGGTGATCAGCGGAACGTACTGCTTCAGCCATGCATCCGCGCTCGTCAGGCCGCCGGGCTGTCCGTCAACGCAAGGGGAGTCGTGTCCGTCGTGGCAGAGGTTCGGCGTGATCATCGACAGATTGGGCGTGGTGGAGACCGAAGCAAGATCGGTCTTCAGGGCTCCCAGGTCCACGTCGTTCTGGGCACAATCGGGTGATCCCGTGATCCCGGCGAAGTAGACAAAGGGGTTGTGGCGGGCGGCGTACTGGTCCCCGACCTTGGCTTTCTGGGTGTCGTCGGGGGCGCCTAGGGCGGGGTGGCGGCACGGCGTGCCCATGTCCTCCATGTAGCCCTTCCAGGTCTTCCCGGCCGCCGTCAATTGGCCGGCAACCGTAGGCACATCGGCGGGGAAGACGCAGCCATCTCCAACGGCCTGGCCGGGAGCTGCCGTGCCGGTCTTCACGAACGCAGAGTACGTCTGGCAATCTGCCTGCATCTGCGGGTTGGGGCCTTGGCCGGAGATCTGGGCGACGTAGTTCGGTTGCGAGTTGTGTGCCGTGCCGAAGTATTGGTTCAACAGGACGCCTTGGTTGCGCAGCGTGGTGGAAAGGTACGGTGCCGCCGAACCGGGTCCCCACGTGATGTCGTACCCCTTGTTTTCAAGGTTGATCACGAAGACGTGCTTGGCTCCCGGGAGATATCCGGTGCTCTGGACGGTCTGGGGTTCGCTCGCTTGTGCCTCCGTCTGCTGCAATCCGAAGGCGATGAAGGAGGCGCCGAGCAGGACGACCAGCAGCGCAGCTAATCCGAGCCGCATCCTGGAAATGGCGAAGGTTTTCAAGGTCATGGCAGGGTCCATCCGTCCGCAAGTGCTTTCTCTTTCAATCCTGCCCACTCTTCCTCCGCGGGGGGACCGACCGGGGAGCATGGCGGTCCGGCGGCATAAGGCGGCACGAGGTACGTCGGAGCGGTCAGGTTGGGCGCTGCTTGGAAATCGAGCACCTCAGCGATGTTGCGGGCGGCGTTGTCCCGCGGCGTCAGGGGTTGAAGCCCCCAGCGCCACTCGATGGCCTTCAAGATTGAGGTGTGGTCGTAGGTATTGTGTGCCACGTATTGCCTTCGGGCGCGCGGAGAAATGACCATGGACGGTACGCGGAAGCCGCGCCGGGCAGTGTCTGGATTGCTGTCCGCTGCTGTTTCCGGTGGCACGTGGTCGTAGAACCCGCCCCACTCGTCATAGTTGACTACCAGCATCGTGTTCGCCCAGTTGGGACTCTTGGTCACGGCGTTGTAGACCTCCGCCAAGAACAGCTCGCCCGAGCGGATGTCGGCGTGCGGGTGGTCATCGCCGGAGGTTCCGCTGGACTCATCCGTGAAGCGCGGATCCACGAAGGAAACCGAGGGAAGCTTGCCGGAACTGCAATCGCTGAGGAACTCAGAGTAGGGCCTGGAGATTCCGAGGTACTTGGTTCCCCATAGGGCGGTGAAGGGAATGTCGCCGTAGTAGTACTTTCCCTGCACCCCGGCTGCCGCCAAGCGGTCCCAGATAGTGGGCATGGTGCTTGTGACGGTCGAGTTATGGAGCCTGTCCGTGGCCGCAGAGTGCTGGTAGAAGCGGTTCGGATAAGTTTCGGCCAGGGTGGCTGCGAAATAACGGTCGCAGACAGTCCAGTCGGGACCCGCTTGGCGCCAAAAGTCGAGGTCGCTTGAATCGTAGTATCCGATCGCGAATTCATCATTCTCGCCTGCGCGCAGCCAACCATCGTTCTTGCCGTTGTTGTACTGGATCCGGCCGCCCTCATAGGAATGGTCCGGGTCTGGATGCCCACAGCCCTGGTAATCCGTCAAGTGGTGCGTTGTGTGTGGAATCCCGTAGCGGTCAACGAACGTCAGCCCGGCCTGCTTTCCGTCCGCGCCGGGCATCCACCCAAGGAAGTGGTCGAACGAGCGGTTTTCCATCATCACCACAATGATGTGGTCTATGCCCGAGGAACCGGGTTGGGGGAGGACGGTCGCAGTAGGCGCGGTCCCCGCGGAGGCGCCGCTGATAAGCGTCGCGGCCGTGGCAGATCCGGCAACTGACAGGAAGTTGCGTCTTGTGAAGTTCACGCCAAGCAGTGCATCACGGAATGATTACGGGAACAACCGATAGTTGGCTATTTAGTTCAGTGTTTGCCCAGAGTTAATTTCAGGTGAATGTTAATCACTTGAATGGATTTTGTGGGTGGCCCCAAACTCGTTTGGGCTTCTAGGCTGGGATGATGATAAGCCACGACGCAACAGCAGGCATACTGCAACGCCCCTATCTCCTCGCGACAGCGGGTGCCTGCGCGTTGGTGTTCCTTGCGGCTTTCGAGTCCATGGCCGTCACCACCATCATGCCGCTGGTGAGCCGTGAGCTCGACGGTGCCGGACTCTATGCATTGGCGTTCGCCGGGCCGCTCGCCACTGGCGTGATCGGGATGGTGGCCGCAGGGAACTGGGCGGACAGGCGTGGTCCCTCCGCCCCGCTGTACGCCTCGGTTGCGCTGTTCGCGGCGGGGCTGCTCATCGCCGGCACTGCAGTTTCCATGCCGATTCTCGTGGCCGGCAGGCTGGTCCAAGGCCTCGGCGGCGGCGCAATGACCGTGGCGCTGTATGTGGTGATCGCCCGGGTGTACCCCGCGAGGCTGCATGCCCAAGTCTTTGCCGCTTTCTCGGCGGCCTGGGTCGTTCCGTCGATGATCGGTCCCTTCGCCGCCGGCGTGGTTGCCCAGTTGAGCAGCTGGCACTGGGTGTTCCTCGGCGTCGTGGGCCTCGTGGTTCCGGCCTTGGCAATGATCCTCCCCGCGATGCGGGGCATGCGTTCCTCACCGGACGCGCGGGACGCGGGCTCCGGGAAGGCGGGCTCCCCGAAGGCGGCCGCCGGCGGGGCAAAGCCCGAAGGCGCCGACGTTCCCTGGGCATTCGGCCGCATGGGATGGGCCGCGCTCGCGGCCCTTTCGGTCCTCGGCCTGAACCTCTCCGGACAGGTGCCCGACGTCGGCTGGGTGATTGCCGCCGTCGCGCTCGTCATCGCAATGCTGGCAGTACGTCCGCTGGTTCCGCTCGGCACGCTCGGCGCGCACCGCGGACTGCCGAGCGTCATCCTCATGCGCGGAGTCGCTTCTGCCGCGTTCTTCGGTACCGAGGTTTACGTGCCGTACCTCCTCACGGAGCGGTACTCGTTCACCCCGGCATTCGCCGGACTTGCGTTGACGGGATCGGCGATTGCCTGGGCAGCGGCGTCCGCCGTCCAGGGCCGCATGGGCTCCCGGCTCGGCAACGCCCTTGCAGTCAAGATCGGATCTGCGCTGGTGCTGGGTTCGGTGGTCATCGTCCTCGTGACCACGGTGCTCGCGTGGCCCGCCGGAGTGGCGATTGCGGGCTGGCTGTTCGCCGGCGCCGGGATGGGCCTGATGTACCCGCGCCTGAGTGTCATGACCCTGGCCCTTTCCAAACCGGAGGACCAAGGCTTCAACAGTTCTGCAATGTCCATCTCCGATTCCCTCGGTGGCGCCCTCTCGCTCGCCGTGACGGGCCTCGTCTTCAGTGCGCTGACGACGACGGCGGGATCCTTCGCGGGGGTGTTCGTCCTGACGTCGGCCATCGCCGTCGTCGGACTCGTCATTGCGCCACGGGTCGCGGCACGGCGGCCTTCTGCTGCTGAACGTGCGGACGGCGCAGAGCCGCACCGCGCCGAGGCGGACGACGTGCGGGCGTAGGACGTGCGGGCCTAGGAGGTCCGGGTAGCCCGGAGCACGCTGTCGATGGTGGTGGCGTGCTGGCCGTCCGGGCCCGTCACCGCGCGTTCCCGGGAATCGGCAACATTGATCCTCCACGAGCCCGGGCCGCCCATGAGTGCCTCGACCAAGTCCTCGGGGGTGAAGAACTTGTCCTTCATATCCTTGTGCCCGCTCCAAGGAGTCAAGCCATCCGGATGATGCCCGACCACCAGCAAAGCGCCGCCGGGAGCCACGGTGGCCGCGGCCGAGGCGAGCGAATCGCGCCACGGAACAAGCGGAGAATGCAGGAATTGGGAAGACACGAGGTCGAAGGCTTCATCAGGGTGCCACGGGCCGAAGTTCCTTTGTAACCAAGCGATCCGGTGCTGCAGTCCGACGTCGGCGGCATGGGCTTCTGCCCGTTCAAGCGCGACGGCGGAGACGTCCACCGCGGTCACCGTCCAGCCGTGCTGGGCGAGCCAAATGGCGTCCGCGCCCTCCCCGCAGCCGAGATCCAGTGCGGTGCCGGGAGCCAAGCCCTTGGCTTCCGCGATCAGCTGCGGATTGGGATTGCCGCTCCACCGCTTCGCTTTTTCCCGGTAGACCTCGTCCCAGAACTGCGCAGGGTCGGCGTCGTGGTCAGGGTTGCTGTGAAGGTGGGCTCCGCTGTCGTGGGTTTCGTTGTGAAGGTGGGCTCCGCTGTCGTGGGTTTCGTTGTGAAGGTGGGCTCCGCTGTCGTGGGTTTCGTTGTGAAGGTGGGCTCCGCCGTCCTGCTGGTGCGTCATGGCTCAAGCCTGCCTTGACGTGCCCCGCGAGGCAACGCCCGTCCCCACCCAGCTGACTAGCAGTTGTTGTCGTTATGAGCCGTCAAAACGACAACAACTGCGAGCTCGTTGGGGAACACCGCCTGCGTGAAGGTGCCCTGTGGAAAGGCCGGCGGCCCGCAGATGCTAGAATGGGTTTACTTGATGTGCAGTGATGCCCGCTTAGTCCCCGAATTTGGCTTGGTCCAAGCTTGGGAAGTGGGCTTTTTTCATGTGAGAGGCACATCCTGCGTCGATGAACGCGTTTTCTCTGGTCCCGGCCACGGCTTATTGCCTAACGGTTGATCACTGACTTTTTCCTCGGCGAACCCTTGGCCCAACCGGCGTCGGGGGACGATGTCCGTTGGACACCGCCAGAAAGACCCTTGAAACACATGACTACTTTTGCTGCCCTTGGCACGCCCAAGGCCATCGCCGACTCGCTCGCTGCAGATGGCATCGAAGAAGCTTTCCCCATCCAGGTCAAGACCCTCCCGGATACGCTCGCAGGCCGCGACGTCCTGGGCCGTGGCCGCACGGGCTCCGGTAAGACCATCGCTTTCGCTATCCCGCTTGTGGCACGTCTCGCCGAGCGCGAAGCCAAGCACTTCCGCAAGCCCGGCCGCCCGATGGGTCTGGTCCTCGCACCGACCCGCGAGCTGGCCACCCAGATCAACGCCACCATCGAGCCGCTGGCGAAGGCCATGGGCCTGAACACCACGGTCATCTACGGTGGCATCTCCCAGGCCCGCCAGGAAAAGGCGCTGCGCGCCGGCGTCGATATTGTCATCGCCTGCCCGGGCCGCCTGGAGGACCTCATCCGCCAGCGCATCCTGACTCTCGAAGCCGTCGAGATCACCGTCCTGGACGAGGCCGACCACATGGCCGATCTCGGCTTCCTCCCGGTGGTCAAGAAGCTCATGGACATGACTCCTACCCAGGGTCAGCGCCTGCTCTTCTCCGCGACGTTGGACAACGGTGTTGACAAATTGGTCAACCGTTACCTGTCCAACCCGCTGACCCACTCAGTCGACGACCCCCAGGCCGCCGTCACCACCATGGAGCACCACGTCCTGGTGGTCAACGACCAGACCGTCAAGAAGCAGCTGATCGTGGAGCTGGCCTCCGGTGCCGGCCGCCGACTCCTCTTCATGCGGACCAAGCACCACGCACGCAAGCTGGCCAAGACCCTGACCGATTGTGGCATCCCCGCCGTTGATCTCCACGGCAACCTGTCGCAGAATGCCCGCGACCGTAACCTCGCCGAGTTTGCCAGCGGCGAGGTCCGGGTCCTGGTGGCCACCGACGTCGCTGCCCGCGGCGTGCACGTCGACGACGTCGAACTCGTCATCCACGTCGACCCGCCCACAGAGCACAAGGCTTACCTGCACCGCTCCGGCCGTACGGCCCGCGCAGGTTCCGACGGCACCGTGGTCACGCTGACGCTCCCCGAGCAGCAGTCCGACGTCAAGAAACTCATGAAGGCTGCTGGCGTCGAGGTTTCGTTCGAGCGCGTCACGGCCAACTCCCCGTTGATCGCCGAGCTCGTGGGCCAGGTTGCCGACAAGGTTGATCCCCGCACCCGTGCGGCGTTGCTCGCAGCGAAGACCCAGCAGACGGGCGGCGGTACCTCCACCGGTGCCAACGCCCAGCGCAAGCGCAACCGCCGTTCCACCCAGGCTGCACCCACTGCGGGTGGCCGTGGTGGTCGCGGTGGCCGTGGCAAGGTTGCCTCCGAACCCGTGCGCACCGACATCAACCGCGCCGATCGCCGCGCAGCAGCGAACGACGACGTCGCCCGCAGCTCACGTGGACGCGGCAACGCTGCTTCCGGTCACCGCAACGACGTTCCTGGTGCGCAGGGCCAGGGTGGTCGCAGCGGCCGCCCGGCGACAGGTCAGCGTGCTGCCGCAGGTAACCGCTCGGCGTCGGCTCCGCGCACGGAATCCGCTACTTCCACGCGTACCAGCGGAAACAAGTCCGTATGGTCCTCGAACACGGGTGGCAACTCCGGTGGCTCCTACGGCTCCGGCTCAGGCAACTCAGGTTCCGGCCGTCCGGCCCGCAGCGGCCCGCGCCGCGCCTCGGCTCCGGCGTCGAACGAGCGCCGCGGCCGCTAGGGTTTACCAGCCCCGCTCGCGCCATTCCGCAAGGTGTGGCCGCTCTGCACCGAGCGTAGTTGGGTCTCCATGGCCCGGATGCACCACGGTGTCGTCCGGGTAGGCCTCGAACAGCCGTTCGCTCACGTCGTTCAACAGCGAAGTGAAGCGGGCGGCATCGTTCTGCGTGTTGCCAACGCCGCCGGGGAACAACGAGTCGCCGCTGAAAATGTGCGCGGGCCCTTCCGGGTCCAAGTACACGTAGGCGATCGAACCGGGAGTGTGGCCGCGCAAGTGCACCGCGGTGATGTCGAAACCGTCGAAGTTTCCCACATCGCCATGGCGCAGTTGCACGTCCACCGGAACGGGCAGCGCGTCGGCGTCGTCTACTCCGGCCGAGGTCTTCGCGCCCGTAGCTTCCACCAACCCGGGAAGCGCACGGACGTGGTCCCAGTGCTGGTGCGTCGTGGCGATCAGGGCCAGTTTCGGCGTGGCGGTGGTGTCAGCAACCGCGTCTTCGATCATCTGTTGGATGGCCGGAAGGTCGTCCGCGGCGTCGATCAAGAGCTGCGCGCCGCTTGCCTTGGCGGTGAGCAGGTACACGTTGTTGTTCATCTCGCTGACCGAGATTCGCCGGATGGTGATGTCACGCAGTGAATGAATGAGTGAGTCCATTCGTCCACTCTACGGAAGCCGCCTGCGGCCTACCGCCTATTCGCGGCCCTGCGAAACCCAGGTGGGATCCGCGGAGCGTGAGCCGACGACGGCGTCCGCGGCGCCGTCGAGCACGTCCAGGTGGGCGGCACTCAACTCGAGCGACAAGGCGCCCAGGTTCTCATCGATCCGGTGCGCTTTGCGCGTACCGGGGATGGGGACCACGCTGAGCTGGAGGCGGCGGCCCTGGGCGAATAGCCAGGCCAAAGCCACCTGGGCGGGAGTTGCATCCCGGCCGGTGCTTTCGGACAGCTCGGCGGCCACGGTGCGCACTGCGGCAACAACCGCCTGGTTGGCGTCGAGTGCGCCGTCCGCAAAACGGGGAATGCGGTGCCGGAAATCGTTCTCGGCGAGTTGATCGGCGCTGACGGTTCCGGTGAGGAAACCCCGGCCAAGCGGCGAATAAGGTACGAAACCCACACCCAGCTCTGCCGCGGTCGGGACGACGTTGCGCTCGACGTCCCGGCTCCAGATGGACCACTCGCTCTGCACGGCGGCTATCGGGTGTACGGCGTTGGCTTCCCTCAGCTCCTCGGCTGTCACTTCAGACAGGCCAAGGTGCCGGACTTTGCCTGCCCGGACAAGCTCTGCCATGGCCTCCACGGTTTCCACAATCGGAACGCGGAGGTCGCGGCGGTGCATGTAGTAGAGGTCGATAACGTCGGTGCCCAGGCGGCGGAGGCTTGCTTCCGCCGCCTGGGCCACGTACGCGGTATCTCCCCGGACATCGGTGTAACCCTCGCGCGGGTTGCCGACGATTCCGAACTTGGTGGCCAACTGGACCTCGTCGCGGCGATCCGTCAGCAGCTTCGCGATCAGTTCCTCGTTGTCGCCCGCGCCGTAAATATCCGCGGTGTCAATGAAGCTGATGCCGGCATCCACGGCGTGATGCAGCGTCTTGAGGGATTCGGCGGGATCCACTTCGCCGTACACGGGGGTCAATGCCATCCCGCCGAAACCGAGGGGGCTCACGGCCAGGCCGTCACCGAGTTGTACATTCGTGGTTTCCGGGCTCATCGGGTTTCTCCTTCGCAGAGTGTTGGTCTCATTGCTGGCAACTCCGTCGGGCGGGGGAGTATTCCGCGCTTATCGTTGGGCGGGCTTGGTCACTTCTTCACGCTTCTCCGTGGGAAGGGCTTTCAACCCGGCAGCGCAACCCACGATTCCCGCAATGAACAGCAGCTTGAGCGGGCTGGCCGGTTCGACGCCGGTGGCCATCGCCCAGCCGACCGTCAAAGCAGCGCCGATCCCGACCCAGACGGCGTACGCCGTGCCCAGGGGAATCCGCTTCACAGCGATGCCGAGGCCGATCATGCTGAGCGTCGCCGTGACGGCGAAGACCACGGTGGGGAGGTCTTGGCTGAAGCCGTCGGACAGCCCGAGGGCCGTTGCCCACACAGCTTCGAGCACGGCGGACGCCAGAAGGATGGCCCATGCGAGCTTGGCAGACATGGCTACGCCACCACCTTCAAGCCGACCACGCACACACCGATTCCGGCGAGCAGGAGAAGCCGGGCCGCCGTCGGGCGCTCAACTTTGGTGATCATCGCGTAAGCCGCCGTGAGAACGACGCCGACTCCCACCCACACCGCATACGCGGTTCCGGTGGGAATGGATTGCATCGCGAAGGCCAGGCCTGCGGTACTCGCGACCACGGTGACGAGGAAGACGGCGGAGGGCAGCGGTTTGCGGAAGCCTTTGGAGCGGTGGAGTGCGGCCGCCCAGACGGCCTCGAGCGCTCCGGACAGAATGAGGATTAACCACGACATGACAGATCCTTTGGCCAGTCTTGTCGCGTGCCGGGTACTGAGCCGTCGTCCGGAGGCCCCTGTTCTGGCCTTCCTTCGAGGCTAGCAAGCCCGACGCCGGGCAGCCAGCTTTGGTGGCGAGCCTCACCGAGGGACATGTCCAGCGTTCGGCTCCGCGAGTGGGCATATTGCTGTTATGTCCAGTGCTGGGACTTAGGAGTGCGCATGCTCCACGCGGTCGATCGAGATGACGGCGAGGAATCCACGGCCCAGGATTTCCGGGCTGCGGGTGTCGGAACCCACTACCGCGTCGTAGCGGGCGAGTTCGATCGACGAGGCGGCCTCCCTGTCCGAGCTGTCCGAGCCGTCCCCAGACGCAGCCGTTTCCGTGGGCTCCGCGCCGGGACTAACAGAAGCCTTGCCCTCCAAAAGGACTGCCAACTGGCCTTCGAACACGGGGTGTGCGCGCTTTTTGGAGAGCTCGATGATGGACGTGTAGCCCTTGAATTCGCCGGCCCGGGCGATCACGTTGAGGTCCCGGATGTCGCCGGTCGGGAGTGCGCTGGCAGAGGCCGCCTCGCCCGAAAACCGGAAAGGCCGGTACTTTTCCAGAGGGTGCTCTTCCCCGTCCACCGTGAGCAGCAGCAATTCGCCGTCGATCACCGTAATGACTCGCTCCATGCCAGGGAACGTCGAGAATTCGCCGGCCGACCCGACGTCGGCGATGCTGACCCGCCAGTCCCACGCTCCGTCTTGCGCCGACACCGCTTTCGGATGGCTGGCGAGTTCGCGGGTCACCCCGCCTCCGTTGCGCCATGGTTCGGGTTTGAGCTCGGCAAAGCGGATGATCTCCATGCGCTCCAGCCTAGCCCGAGCCTGCCGTGGGCCGATTGAACGCCCGCGTAACATCGGTGCAATCTTGGCACGGTTCAACAATCCCGGAGGCCCTTGCTAACGTCGTAGGGAGGGAAACGGTTGGAGGCGCGGAATGTTCGTCAAAGTGTGTGGCTTGAGCACGCCGGAATCCGTGCAGGCCGCCGTCGAGTCGGGCGCAGACGCCGTGGGTTTCGTCCTGACGAAGAGTCCGCGCGAGGTATCGCCCGACCGGGCCAGAGATCTACTCGTCCATGTACCGGAAGGTGTTGCCGCCGTCGGCGTCTTCCGCCATGAGACAGCCGCCGACGCCGTCGCAACCGCGCGCGCGGCCGGCCTTGAATGGGTCCAGCTGCACGGAAGCCGCTCCCTGGAAGACGTCAAGACCGTGCACGACGCCGGCATGCGGCTCATCCGGGCCGTCACCATGGGTGCCGCTCCGGACGAGTTCGAGGCATGGGGCGAGGAGCTTCTCCTGATCGACGCCGCCGTCCCGGGTTCGGGGGAGGCGTGGGACTATTCCTCGGTCCGGAATCTGGGCCTGGGTGCGCGCCACTGGTTGTTGGCTGGAGGATTGACCCCGTCCAACGTCGGAGCCGCTGCCCTCGAATCCGAGGCATGGGGCGTCGACGTCTCCAGCGGCGTGGAGTCCTCGCGTGGGGTGAAGGACCTCGACCTCGTGCGCGCCTTCGTCCCGGCAGCAAAAGCCTGACGTCCCTTCCCGGAACGCGCGCTCACCTATGACGTCCTTTCGCCAAACGCGCGCTCACTTTTAACGCCTTTCCCCCAAACGCGCGCTCACCTTTAACGCCTTTCCCTCAAACGCGCGCTCAGATGATGTGAGCGAGGATCCGCGGTTTTGCCCTCAAAAGTGAGCGAGCGTCGCAGGAGAAACCCTTGACAGCCGCCGTCCGGCGTCGCATATTTAACACATCGGTTAATTAGCCGAGTAGTCAAATACGAAGGCACCAGCGATGTCCACAGACCGGCTCAGTCTCATCTTCTCGGCTCTTGCCGACCCCACCCGAAGGGCCATTTTGGCACGGCTTTCGGAGGGCGAGGCCACCGTGAACGAGCTTGCCGAACCGTTCGACATCAGCCTTCCCGCCGTGTCCCGGCATCTCAAGGTCCTGGAAAACGCAGGGTTGATCAGCCGGAGCCGGAATGCACAATGGAGGTCTTCCAAGCTGGAAGCGGAACCACTGCGCGAAGCCACCGAGTGGATGGACAAATACAGGCGCTTCTGGGATGCCAGTTTTATCCGCCTCGATGCCCACCTACGCAAGATTCAGCACGATTCAAAGGATCCAGGAGTCAAGCAATGAACACGGAACAGCACATCCTCACCATGACTCGCGAATTCGACGCCCCACGCGAGCTCGTCTTCCAAGCCTTCGTGGACCCCGAGCAGCTCGCCGCCTGGTTCGGGCCGGTGGGCGTGGACTCGCCACGTGACCGGATAGTCGTCGACCCCCGGGTGGGCGGAGCCTGGCAGCTCGTCATGACTTGGGAGGAAAACGGCGTCGCCAAGGAATCACCCATCGACGCCGTCATCACCGCGTACGACCCGCCCGCGCTGCTGGTCGCCACCCAGAAAGCAGAGCCCGACGCCGGGATCACCCTTTTGCTGGAAATGCGCCTTGAGTTCGAGGTACTGGATGGCGGCCGTACGCGGCTTCACCTCACACAGGGTCCCTTCGACTCCGACGAATGGGTGGACATGACCCGCGAGGGATGGGGCACCTCGTTCACCAAACTGGACACCTTGCTGGTGCGGGAATAGGGAAGCGGTCTAAAAGGGGCCGGAAGTCAACTTGGAAGGTCGGTGCCCATTCGGGCTACACTCCACGGCGGGGACAGAATGCCATTGCTCTGGAAGTCGAACGGTTCCGGAGACACACGATCAAGCAGAATGCGACCTTTTGAAAATCTCTTCCAAACCTCTTACCGGCCCTATCCGATACCTGACAGTCGCCCTCTTCGCCGCACTGGCGCTGTCCGGCTGCTCCACACAGGGAGGGGGCTCCGCTGCGGCGGGCACGCCGTCGTCCTCCTCCGCGGGCGACTCCGCATCCGCAAGTGCAAGCCCGACTCCATCATCGGGACCATTCGGGGGATTCGCATCGGCGGCCGAAATGTGCTCAACCATCTCCAAAGAGGCTACGGGAGCGTCGTTGTTGCCAATGTCGGCGGCGCAGGGGAAGACCGCCGAGCTGAAGCAATACAAGGCGGAGCTCGCCGCCACGGCGGATCGTGTCCCGGACGCGCTCAAGGCTGATTTCACCAACCTCAAGGACACTGCGATTGCCGGCTTGAAAGACCAGACCGTCTACTCAAGCGGCAAGTTCGAAAGGGCGATGGCTCCCGTTACCACTTGGCTGAGCGCCAACTGCAAGTAATTCTTTATCCACTTAAGCGAATGAACAGCTAGCGCGGTCCCGGTGCCGCGGCAAGAATGGCTTCATGCAGCTGCCAGTCATGCCCCCTGTCGCGCCGATGCTTGCCAAGGCGGTTGGCGCCATCCCGGACGGCGCCATGAGCTACGAACCCAAATGGGATGGTTTCCGATCCATCGTTTTTCGTGACGGTGACGACGTCGAAATCGGTAGTCGCAACGAGAAGCCCATGAACCGGTACTTCCCGGAGCTCATCGGGGCGTTGAAGGCAAACCTGCCGGAACGCTGCGTCCTCGACGGCGAGATCATCCTGGTCGGCAGGTCCGGTGACCGCTTGGACTTTGAAGCCCTCCAGCAACGAATCCATCCGGCAGCCAGCAGGGTCAAGCTGTTGTCCGAGCAGACGCCGGCGAAATTCGTGGCCTTCGACTTGCTCGCCCTTGGCGATGAGGACTTCACGGGACGGCCCTTCGCCGAACGGCGGGCAGCGCTTGAACAAGCACTTGCAGGCGCCGCCGCTCCCATCCACCTCACTGTGGCAACCGGGGACAAGGGAACGGCGGAGCAGTGGTTCAACCAGTTCGAGGGAGCCGGCCTGGACGGCCTGCTCGCCAAGCCGCTGGATGGTACCTACCAACCGGACAAGCGCGTGATGTTCAAGGTCAAACACCAGCGGACCGCCGACTGCGTCGTAGCCGGCTACCGGGTTCATAAGACCGGCGACGACCTCATTGGTTCGCTATTGTTGGGGCTTTATGACGACGGCGGCCGGCTATCCAACGTGGGCGTGGTGGGATCCTTCTCGATGCTCAGACGCAAGGAACTGTTCGACGAACTCCAACCCCTCGTGACCGGATTCGATGGGCACCCTTGGGCATGGGCCGAGCAGGAGGAAGGCAGCCGGACACCCCGCAACGCCGAAGGCAGCCGCTGGAGCGCAGGGAAAGACCTGTCGTTCACGCCCTTACGGCCCGAACTCGTTGTGGAAGTGGCTTACGACCATATGGAAGGGGAGCGGTTCAGGCACACCACACAGTTCGTGCGGTGGCGGCCGGACAGGGATCCGGAGTCGTGCACCTATGAGCAGCTTGAGGAACCCGTGAAATTCGATTTGTCAGCGGTCCTGGACACGGGGAAACGATAAATCAGGGGGATTTCAGGGCGAACCCCTAGGCCCAGGCCGCGTCCCGCAAGGGACAATGGAAGTTATGAAAACGTTGCTCAACATCATCTGGCTCGTCTGCGGTGGCTTCGTTCTGGCCTTGGGATATTTCATGGCCGGAATCGTCTGCTGCTTGTTGATCGTCACCATCCCGTGGGGCATTGCGTCGTTCCGGATCGCCTCCTACACGCTGTGGCCGTTTGGTCGCATGGTGGTCGACAAGCCCGGGAGCGCGGGCGTCTTTACCCTCTTGGGCAACGTCATCTGGTTGCTGGTTGCAGGCATTTGGATCGCGATCGGGCACGTGGTCACGGCCTTCGCCATGGCCATCACCATCATCGGGATCCCGCTGGCCATCGCCAACCTGAAGCTCATTCCGGTATCGCTCATGCCGCTGGGCAAGCAGATCGTGCCCAGCAACCGACCGTTCGTCAGCACGTACCACTAGCCCTACCCGCGTCTGGCACCCGGCGCCATGGACTGTTCCGGAGTAGCGTAGGCGGTGTCTGCACTGCCTCCCCTCGAAAGGAACAGTCCATGTCCGCCGCCAGGAACACTGTTGCCAAGAACATCGTCGCCACCCTCAAAGCCAACAACGTCCAGCGCGTCTACGGAATCCCCGGGGATTCGCTGAACGGATTCACGGACGCGCTGAGGGAGGAAGAGAGCATCCGTTGGGTGCATGTCCGGCACGAGGAAGCAGCGGCGTTGGCAGCCGCCGCCGAGGCGGGCCTCACGGATGAACTCGCGGTGTGCGCGGGATCCTGCGGCCCCGGCAACCTGCACCTGATCAACGGTCTCTACGATGCCAACAAGTCCAGGGTTCCGGTGCTGGCCATCGCCGCCCACATCCCCAGCGAAGAGATCGGCAGCCAGTACTTCCAGGAGACACATCCCCAAGAGTTGTTCCGGGAGTGCAGCGTTTACGTCGAGCACGTTGCCCATCCTTCGCAGATGCCCAGGGTCTTGGAAATCGCCATGCGGACGGCGATCGAGAAGCGCGGTGTTGCCGTCGTCGTGATTCCCGGCGATGTTGCCCTCGCGGAGTCGCAAAACGACCGGACAGCCGTGATCCGGGCCGCCCGTCCGGAGATCCGGCCCAACCCCCGGGAGCTCGCCGAGGCAGCGGGTATCCTCAATGCGGCCGGCAAAGTCACCATCCTGGCCGGCGCCGGCACTGCGGGTGCGCACCCCGAGGTCATGGCCCTGGCAGACGCACTGGGCGCGCCGATCGTCCACGCGATGCGCGGCAAGGAGCACATCGAATACGACAACCCGTTCGACGTCGGCATGACCGGGCTTTTGGGGTTCAGTTCAGGCTATCGGGCGATGGAGAGCTGCGAGGCCCTGCTCATGCTGGGCACCGATTTTCCATACCAGCAGTTCTACCCGCAGAACGCCAAGATCATCCAGGTGGACGTCAGGGGCGAGCAACTCGGCCGGCGGGCCCGGATCGATCTTGGCCTTGTGGGCACGGTCAAGGACACTGCGGCCTCGCTCCTGCCCCTGATCGAGCGCAAGGCGAAGCGAACACACTTGAGTACTTCGCTCAAGCACTACGCCAAGTCGCGCGCCAAACTCGATGACCTGGCCTCCCCGGCCAAGGACGGGCAGCCCATCCATCCGCAGTTCGTGGGCAGGCTCGTGGATGAGTTGGCGGCCCCGGATGCGGTTTTCACGTGCGACGTCGGATCCCCCACCGTGTGGGCGGCCCGGTACCTGGGCATGAACGGCCGACGCCGGCTGCTCGGCTCGTTCAACCACGGAACCATGGCCAATGCACTGTCGCACGGAATCGGTGCGGCGGCCGCGTATCCGGGGCGCCAAGTGGTGGCCTTGGCCGGCGACGGCGGCTTGACCATGCTGCTCGGCGAGCTGATCACTTTGGTGCAGAACAAGCTGCCCGTCAAAGTGGTGGTCTTCAACAACTCCTCGCTGAACTTCGTGGAGCTCGAAATGAAGGCCGCGGGATTCGTCAATTTCGGCACGGAGCTCGAGAATCCGGACTTCGCCAAGCTGGCAGAATCGCTGGGCATCCGCGGTATCCGGGTGGACAACTCGTCCGGGCTGAAAGCTGGATTGGCTGAAGCATTCGCCCACGACGGTCCAGCCCTCATCGACGTCCGCACGGCCCGGCAGGAACTATCCATTCCGCCGGCAATCAGCGCCGAACAGGTCAAGGGCTTCACGCTCTACGCAATCCGGACGGTCCTCTCCGGCCGCGGCGACCAGCTCATCGACCTCGCAAAGACCAACATCCGCCAAATTTTCTAGCCGGAACCGTTACCAGGCGGGGCCAGTAGTCACGGCTCCCGTGCGCAGATCGAAACTGAAGCTGCGTTCGACCACCCGGGCGCCGCCGTCGTACGCCACCGCAAAAGTCAGCTCAAGCGAGTCCCGCGCCAGATCCTCCTCGGTGACCGTGTACACCGGCGTGAAGTACAGCGCTTTCGCGCCCGGTGGCAGATCGGCTGGCGGGAAGTCGGCCGGGTTCGCGTGCGGTCCCAAGAGTGCGACGCCGGTTGCCGGCCGGGTGCCCAGGTTGCGGGCTCGTCCGGTGAAGGCGAGGATGTCCCCGGCTTTGTAGCCCGGAATGACGGGCCCGTAGTTGAGGTCCTGGGCTTCGCGGGTTCCGAGGATCTGCGCCTGCTCCGCCGAGTAGCCTTGGCCGATTTCCTTCCACGTCTGAACGTCCCAATCACCGCCGTTATCCGGGGAAATGATGTGGAATTCGCCGGCGTTCTGCCACGCCGCGGGCCGGCCGGGAGTGATGGAGCGCAGTTCCATGTGAAACTCGAGGCCATCGGGCTGGGTCTCAGGCGCACCCGATCCGGGCGAACCCAAAAGCTGCTCCGTCAGTTGCTCAGCCGGGACGGAGACGAAGACGATCTCGCGGTATCCCTGCCGTTCGTACAAGACGCCGATGTTGCCATCCGGGAGCCGCGCCGCGGTCGAGTAGGCCGAGCTTCCCTCGCACAGGACCAGCTTGGCGGGCCAGCTGGCCCCGTTGTCGGTGGACAGGCTGAGGACTGTGTTGCGCCGCAGGGAGGTGTCCTGGTTGTTGCTCGCGAGCAGCCAGCTGTTTGTGACCGGGGTGCCCAGGGATATGACGCTTGGCAGGCCGTCGAAGCGGACGAGGGAGCCGTTGTCGCTCGGGTCGGGGAGGTCTTCCACGGGTTCCAGCTGGCTCCACGTCTCGCCGCCGTCGTTGGAGATTGCTGCCAGGCGCCGGGGAGTCGCGCGCGAATGCAGGAGGAGGCGGCCGTCGTCGAGGCACGCAACCTTGTTCTCGTTGGGGCCAACCCCGTCTGGTCCCTTTCCGATGAGCGAACCAAGCGTCCACTTCTCGCCATGGTCGTCGCTGTACGCGGAAGCCGCCATGATCTCGCCGTCCACGAGCACGACGAATTGCTGCACCAGGCGCCCGGCGAACGGACCGGCGTGCAGCTGGATTCCCTGCCCGGCCGCGGCGAAGATCCCCGTGATGCCGCGGTCGCGAGCGTCGGCACCCCTGCCCAGCTTGAGCTGTGCAGTGAGCCGCCGATGCTGCCAGGTGACGCCGTCGTCGTCGGAAAAGCTGACGTCGCAGTGCTGCACGTCGTCGTCCGGTTCCAGCCCGGCTACCGCCTCGAAGAAACCGGCATGCGTCCCTGCGGCGTGGAACATGAAAATCCGCCCAGTCACGGCGTCCACCAGAAGGCTCGGATCGCCGTAGCCATTGAGTCCCGAGCCGCTGCGAACCACCCGCTGTTCCTCCCAGCTGCGGCCGTTGTCCGTGCTGCGCCGGAGCAGGAGATCTATCGGATTGGGCAGGTCGTCCAAGTTCGGCCGGCCGTCATAGGCGGCGAGCACTGTTCCCGCCGTGGAAACGGCCAGCGCGGGGATGCGGTACTGCCGGTAGCCCAACGTGCCGCGCACCGCCAGGACGTGCTCGACGTCGGGACGGGCTTGGGGCGGTGCGGCACCATTGCGCCGGAGGTAGGAGGTCACATGTCTATGATACGAGATGGTGCCTGGGGCTAAAGCGGTTGCTTAGCTGATCCTGCGCCGATAGGCTGCCGTGGCGAAGAAGTACGCGAGAACGAGGATACCCAGGCACCATGCGAGTGCGACCCATATGTCGCTGCCGATCGGCCGTTGTTCAAACAGATCCTGGATCGTGTTGACGATCGAAGTGACCGGCTGGTTCTCGGCGAAAGCGCGCACAGGACCCGGCATAGTGGCCGTCGGCACGAAAGCCGAGCTGATGAACGGCAAGAAGATCAGCGGGTAGGAAAATCCGCCGGCACCGTCCACGGATTTCGCTGTCAGGCCCGCGATGATGGCCAGCCAGGTGAGTGCCAGGGTGAACAGCGCCAGGATCCCGATGACAGCGAGCCATGACGGCAGGCTTGCCGATGTGCGGAATCCCATGAGGAGGGCCACCAGCATGATGATCACGAGCGATAGCCCGTTGGCAACGAGGGAAGTCAGCACATGCGCCCACAGCACGGATGATCGTGCGATCGGCATGGAGTGGAACCGCTCGAAAATGCCGCTCTTCATGTCGGTGAACAAGCGAACGGCGGTGTACGCGATGCCCGACGCGATCGCGATCAGCATGATCCCCGGTAGCAGGTAGTTGACGTAGTTCTCGGTGCCTGTCTTGATGGCGCCGCCGAACACGTAGACGAACAGCAGCATGAGGGCGATCGGCGTGATCGCGGTGGTGATGATCGTGTCCGCGCTGCGGAAGATGTGACGCATGGAGCGGCCCAGCAAGACGGCCGTGTCTCCGAAGAAGTGTGTGCTCATGACTGGTCCTTACTTGACGCGACCTTGCCTTGGTTCCCCACAAGTGCAAGGAAGATATCCTCCAGGGTGGGCTGCTTTTCGACGTACTCGACCTTCGCAGGCGGGAGGAGTTGCTTGAGCTCGGCGAGAGTCCCGTTCGCGATGATGCGCCCCTGATGAAGGATGGCGATCCGGTCCGCGAGTTGTTCGGCCTCGTCGAGATACTGCGTGGTGAGCAGAACAGTGGTGCCCTGATTCGCGAGCTCCTGGATTACCTGCCACACTTCGATGCGCGCTTCGGGGTCGAGCCCGGTGGTCGGCTCATCGAGGAAGATCACCTCGGGCTGGCCGATCAGGCTCATGGCGATGTCAAGGCGACGGCGCATGCCCCCCGAATACTCGGACACTTTTCGGGATGCTGCCTCGGAGAGGTTGAAGCGCGCCAGAAGATCATCCGCCGCTTGGCCGGGCTCCTTCAGGTGCCGCAACTTGGCAACCAGCACCAGGTTTTCCCGGCCGGAGAGGATTTCATCGACTGCTGCGAATTGTCCGGTGAGGCTGATGGATTCCCGGACCCGCAGCGCTTGGGTCACGACGTCGAATCCGTTGACGGTGGCCGTGCCGGCGTCCGGACTCAGCAGTGTGGACAGGATTTTCACCATCGTGGTCTTTCCTGCTCCGTTGGAGCCGAGAAGGGCGAAGATGGTGCCCGGTGCCACGTCGAAGTCCACGCCGCGCAGCACGTGCAGCTCCTTGTAGGACTTTTTCATGCCCTGCACGCGGATCGCGGGTTCGCGCGTGGTGGATCCATTGCTCATGATTCCCCCTCCCTCCCATCGTCCCCGGCAGCGGCGTCGATCGCCTTGACGAGGCGTTCACGCTCCTTGTTGATCCACTGCCCGCCCGTGTAGTTGCGCATGAACGTTTCGGCGAATTCCACTGGGTCGTCACCGACGATCGCGCGAATCGGCGTTCCGTCCGCGGCGCTCTGTTCGAAGAGATCGGTGAGGTCCCCGAGCATCCGCAGCAGCACATCGCCCTTGGTGATGGCCCCGAAGTACATCAGGTACCGTTCCAGCGCGGTCGCCGCCGCGCGATAGTCCGCGGGAAGCTTCTCCACACGTGCCTTGTTTTGCCGGTATTGCTTCTTCTGTTCGAGCGATCCCGTGAGCTGCTCGATCCACCCTGTGGTCATGTTCACTTTCCTCCCTTTCGGAGCTGTTCCAGTCGCTCGGACAGGAAACTCCACGTATTCCAGAATTCGTCCAGTTCCTTCTCGCCCTGCTCGTTGAGCGAATAGACCTTGCGCGGCGGGCCCTTCTCGGACGGCCGCTTCTCGACATCTACAAGCCCTTTTTGCTCGATCCTGACGAGCAGCGCATACACGGTGCCCTCGGCGATCTCCGTGAAGCCCTGGCCCCGGAGCAGCGTCGTGATTTCGTACCCGTACGCCGGATTCCCGGTCAGGAGGGCGAGAACGATGCCCTCCAGGGTCCCTTTGAGCATCTCCGTCATCTGCTTGCCCATCGCACACCTCCTTTCACTACTCAGTGTTACTAGCTACTAGTACATAGTACCGCTAAGTAGTGGGAGCACAAGCCCCTGTGGAAACATGCCGATGCGGACTCAAGGCCGCTGGAAAGCGCCGTCCTTCAACAGGGCCACGGTGGTCCCGGCGTCAAGTTCGGCGGCGATCTCGACGTCGTCCGGGTACCCTGAGCCGATCAACTCCCGTCCGCTGGAGCAGCCCCGCAGGGCGTCATGGAGCCGGGGTTCGGCAGCGTTGAACACGGCCATCGCGGCCTCAGCCTCCGGCGCGAAACCTTCCCTGCCGTCTTCCGGTGTGAAGCCGCCCCGCCCTGCGGCAGCGAGCCCGGCAATGAAGGCGCCGGCTCCGATCTGATCCTCCACGGCGGGCCGGAGCGAACCGCCAGGCCAAAGCTCGCCGGCCGCGATCACTGCCACCACCGCATCCGGGGGAAGTTCGGATGCCACCCAATCCGCGGTGGCCGCTGCGTTTCGCAGTGACACGGCTGCGATAAGGGGGATTTCCCGAGCGAGCTCGTACGCGATCGACGAGCCGTTGGGTGAAGGCAGCACGACGCGGCTCAACGACCGCGCGTCCCGCAAGCTCGACGGCGAGAGGCTCAGTCCGCCTCCACCTCGCGGACCCGCCAGTTGGGCATCACGGTGGGCGGCGAAATCCTCGGCACCGGCGTCCTTCCACGGATAGGGGAACACCAGCGCACCCCGGTCGACGGCGACACTGACGCACGTGGTGAAGGAGAGGACGTCAACCACGACGGCGAGGTCCGCTCCGGACGCGACCGCCTGGGCGCCGTCGAGCCCCCATTCAAACCTCACTGTGAACGGAAGCTGCCGGTGCACCGTCCCCGCCATGGTCATGACAGCTCGGCCTCCAGGTTGCGGCGGGCGGCATCGAGCCACAGGCTCCGCGCGCGTTCGTTGTGGAAGAGCGGATCCAAGGCGAGCAGTTGGCGGACGACGGCGGCCCGGCCTGCAGCGAAGTCGGCATCGCCGACGTGGGCGTAGTCCTCGCGGACGGCAGTCAGGTAGCGGGCGTAAGCCGTTGGTTCCGCGCCGAGGATGGAGAGATCGGCGTCGCACAAGAGGGCGCCGAGTTGGTCTCCCGCTGCGGGGGCGTGGGTGGAGGTCAGCCTGACCAGCCGGGCAACTTCGTGGATCGTCGGCTCCGGGAGTCCCGCAAGAGCCAAGCGGTCCTCGGCCAGCTTGGCCGATTGCTCTTCGTCCTGCCCGGCGATTCCCTCGTAGACGGCGTCGTGGAACCAAGCGGCCAAAGTTACTGAGCGCGCGGGCGGTCCGGGTTCGGTGAGGAGATCCAAGGCTTCCAGGACTGCCAGCAAATGCGTGCGGCTGTGGTATTTCCGATGGTCCTCGCCCCAGCGTTCGAGGAGCTCAAAACCCAGCTCTTCGTGTCCTGGAAGTGTCGAATTCCAGCGCTCCAGCAAGGGTACGGTGAGCGCCTTGCTGCGTTGGCGGGCAGGAATCCGCAAGCCGCTCGCCATCAGTTTGCGCACCAAAATACGCGCCTCGACAGGGATGGCGCCTGCGGAAACGAGGTCCTGGTAGCGGCGTTCCGGGACGTCATAGTGGTCGCCGTCGAAGGCGCGCCCGGGGATCCCCGCGGCCTCGGCGAAGGCATGCAGCTCCTCGAGCGATGTGTCCGAGACGAGGTGGGAAAACACGGTCCCGTGCGCGGGCCACAGCGGCGGATCAACGTAGACGGCCATGGCCTGCGCCAGGAAACTAGGAGGTTTTCCGGGTGGCTACCGCTGCGAGTGCGGTCAGGCCCTTTTCGAAGTCGCCGCCCACCATCTTGTCCATGTTGAAGAACAACCCGACGATTCTGCCGATTCCCTTCTTCTCACTGGTCATGGTCCAGGTGACCCGGGTTCCCCCACCCTCGGGGACGAACGTGAACTCGGTCGGGTTCACGCCCTTCATTGGCTTGGTGAATTCCAGGCGGATATTGATCTTGCCAGGCTCCGCACCGACGATTTCCATGTTGCCGCTGCCGGCCTTGTTGTTGCCGCTCCAGGCATACTTTGCTCCGACGCCGGATTCTTTGCCCGAATAGCTCCGGTTCAGCTTGGGGTCGACGGCTTCCCACGGAGACCATTTGGTCCACTCGTGGAAGTTGTTGACGAAGGGGAAGATGTCGGAGGGTGCAGCCGGGATCAGAGCATTGCGAGTGACTGTGAAGGGTGCCATGTGCATATCGTACGGTGCTTTGCCGGGATCATGGGTGCGGGCCGGGCGCGGCGTTCCGGCGCGCAGCTCACGGCCTGGACCCCCGATTTCGACGGCGGGTGCCATGGCACGCGGTGAGGGACTTTTCACCGTAAGCGGGGAAGGCTATGGACAGCAGTTTCGCCGTCGGCAAACATGGAGCAGGAGGGATGATCCGTCAAAGTTGAGCATAGTAGACTCAACTTTGAGATACAGTCATCTTCCCGAGAGGAGCTCTTCCATGGACGTCAAATTCACCACCAAGAGCCAGGAGGCTCTTTCCGCGGCGGCCATGAACGCCGCCACCGCCGGAAATCCGCAGCTGGAGCCTGCCCACCTGCTCAAAGCACTCATGGACCAGCGCGAGGGCGTCGCCGTAGCGCTTTTGCGCGCTACTGGAGCGGACCCGGATGCTGTGAGCGTCCAGGCGAGTTCGGCCATCAAGGCCCTGCCGTCGTCGTCGGGCAGTTCAGTGCAGCAAGCGCAGCTTTCCCGCCCTTCCATGCAGGCCATCCAAGCCGCCCAGAACGAGTCCGAGAAACTCGGCGATTCCTTCGTGTCCACTGAGCACCTCCTCTTGGGGCTCTCTGCCGGTAGCGACGCCGTGGGGAAGCTATTGCGCGACGCCGGCGCCTCCCACGAAGCGCTCCTCGCCGCCCTGCCGGGCGTCCGAGGCGACCGGAAAGTCACCTCGCAAGACCCCGAAAACACCTTCCAGGCCCTCGAGAAGTACGGCATGGACCTCACCGCCGTCGCGCGCTCTGGCAAGCTGGATCCCGTGATCGGGCGGGACAGCGAAATCCGGCGGGTCGTCCAGGTCCTGAGCCGCCGCACCAAGAACAACCCCGTACTCATCGGTGAACCCGGCGTCGGCAAGACCGCCGTCGTCGAAGGCCTCGCACAGCGGATGGTGGCCGGCGACGTCCCGGAAAGCCTGCGGGGCAAGACCCTCATCGCGCTGGACCTCGCATCCATGGTGGCCGGCGCGAAGTACCGCGGTGAATTCGAGGAACGGCTCAAGGCCGTGCTGGAGGAGATTAAGAACTCCAACGGGCAGATCGTCACCTTCATCGACGAAATCCACACAGTGGTGGGCGCCGGTGCCACCGGTGAAAGCGCCATGGACGCAGGCAACATGCTCAAGCCCATGCTGGCCCGCGGCGAGCTGCGGCTCATCGGGGCCACCACCCTGGACGAGTACCGCGAGAATGTCGAGAAGGACCCTGCCCTGGAACGCCGCTTCCAGCAGGTCTACGTGGGCGAGCCAAGCGTGGAGGACACCATCGGCATCCTCCGCGGCCTCAAAGAGCGCTACGAGGCCCACCACAAGGTAGCCATCGCGGACTCCGCCTTGGTAGCCGCCGCCACGCTCTCCAACCGCTACATCTCGGGCCGTCAACTGCCGGACAAGGCCATCGACCTCGTGGACGAGGCGGCGTCCCGGCTACGCATGGAAATCGACTCGGCTCCCGAGGAAATCGACCAGCTCCGCCGTGCCGTCGACCGTCTCACCATGGAGGAATTGGCCCTCGAGCGCGAGACTGATGCGGCATCCATCGAACGCCTCGCTGCCCTCCGCGCGGACAAGGCGGACAAGAAGGAAGCCCTGGCGGCACTGAACGCCCGTTGGGAATCCGAGAAGGCCGGACTCAACCGTGTCGGTGACCTCAAGGCGAAAATCGACGAACTGCGTTCGGCCGCCGAAAAGTACCAGCGCGAGGGCGACCTTGAGGCTGCCTCGCGCATTCTCTACGGCGAACTGCCTGCCTTGGAGCGCGAGCTCAGCGCAGCAGCCGAGGAAGAATCCGCCCGGGAAGCTCGCGGTGAAGCGAAGCCCGCCCTGATGGTCGCGGACGAAGTCACGGCGGACGATATCGCCGAGGTTATTTCTGCCTGGACGGGCATCCCTGCCGGCCGCATGCTCCAGGGAGAATCCCAGAAGCTTCTGCACATGGAAGAGGAGATCGGAAAGCGGCTGATCGGCCAGTCCAAGGCCGTGGCCGCCGTCTCCGACGCCGTCCGCCGCGCCCGCGCGGGCATCAGCGACCCCAACCGCCCCACGGGTTCGTTCCTGTTCCTCGGCCCAACCGGCGTTGGCAAGACCGAGCTCGCCAAGGCACTCGCTGACTTCCTGTTCGATGACGAGCGCGCCATGGTGCGGATCGACATGTCCGAATACGGGGAGAAGCACTCCGTTGCCCGGCTGGTCGGCGCCCCTCCCGGATACGTGGGCTACGAGGAAGGCGGCCAGCTCACCGAAGCGGTCCGCCGTCGCCCGTACTCCGTGATCCTGCTCGACGAGGTGGAGAAGGCCCACCCGGAAGTGTTCGACATCCTCCTGCAGGTGCTCGACGACGGCCGCCTCACCGACGGGCAGGGCCGCACCGTGGACTTCCGGAACACCATCCTGGTGTTGACTTCCAACTCGGGCAGCCAGTTCCTGGTGGATCCAACCTTGGACGCGGCGGCAAAACGGAATGCGGTCATGGCTGTGGTCAATTCCTCCTTCAAGCCTGAGTTCCTCAACCGGCTCGATGAGATTGTCCTGTTCGATCCGCTCAGTGTGGACGAGCTCGCAAGGATCGTCGAGCTGCACGTGGCTGAGTTGACCAAGCGGCTGCACGACCGCCGGCTCACCCTTGAGGTCAGCGACGGCGCCCGCGCGGGGCTCGCGATGTCCGGTTACGATCCCGCCTACGGCGCCCGTCCGTTGCGGCGGCTGGTTCAACGCGAGATCGGCGACCGCCTGGCCAAGGAGATCCTTGCCGGACAGATCGCGGACGGCGACACGGTGCTGGTGGACACTGCGGCCGACGTCGACGAACTCACCATCGAGGGTCTCGAGGCTTTGACGGGTCCCGACGGCGGTGCTCCGGCGGGTAGCGGCCTGACGGTGAGGCGGAAGGAGTAACTCGTCCCGGCGGGCCTGCCAGCCGGGACGAGCGGGGGGACTACTTCTGCAGGACGGATTCCTTGAGCGTGTTTCCCGAGTTCACCACGATGAAGCAGTCCACACGGCGGTCGCCGTTGTCCCAGCTGGTGGCACTCGGGTACACGTTCTGCTGCAGGAGCGCGTACTTCGTGGAGGCTTCGTTGAGCATCAGATCACGGCAGATTTCGCGGCCTTTGTCACGTAAGGCAGTGGCACCGGGGAAGGTGTCGTCAGCCTTGTACCGGAAGATGGCGCCCAGCTGGGCAGAATGGTCGGTGGTGCAGTCCACCACTTTGGACTTGGTGGCGTTGGAGTCGAAATCGGCGAAGCAATCGCCCAGCTGGTAGTCCTTTGCCTCGACATCCGCCGGGAGGGGGCCGCGGCTGGTGGACGTGGCCGGTGCGGGGACGGGCGCGGCCGCCGGGCGGTTGGCCAAGGCCCCGACGAGGATCCAGATCACTACCCCGATGAGGATCAATACAGCCAGCACAATGCCGCCAATGATGAGCCGATACCGCGTGATGGCGTCCAGGGCAGTCCGCAGGGACGACCCTTTTTCGGAGGGAAAGCCGTCCTCGGGCTCGCTTTCGCCAGGCATGCCAGCATCGCCTGTACCGTTGTTGCCCGGGATCGTGTTGTCCTGGCCCATGTCTGAGTTAGCGCCTTTCATGCGTGCGGCCCGATATTAGGGCGACTCTACCCAAGTTTTTCATGCCGACGCACGGTGATACCGCCGTGTGGAACTGTGACGCCGCTTTCGCGAGGTCGTGGCAAGCAGTTGCTCCAGAAAGCATGTAATCTAGACATACGACAAATTGACCAAACATTCCGGGGCCTCACCGATCGCCAAGGTGACCACCTCCGGTCCAAGTACAAAAGGGGGTCACGCCATGGGGCGCGGCCGTCAAAAGGCAAAAGCTACCAAGCAGGCTCGGGACATCAAGTACTACTCCCCGAACACTGACTATTCGGCCCTTCAGCGCGAGCTGACTGGGCCATCAAGTCGTGCGACGAGCCGATTCGCGGACGATCCGCCGGAGCCGGATTACTCGGCTTACGAGGACAAGTACGCACAGGACTTGGAAGACGATGACGACGAGGTAGACACCCGCCGTATCGGATAGCTGTAGCAACAATCAGGTGCCTTTCGGCATCGAGTTGCGTACCGCCGTCGTACACGAAGTGATTTGGCATCCCCAGATGCCTCCTAAAACGATCGAGCCCGTAGGGCGCGCCATGATTGGCGTGCGCTACGGGCTTTTTTCGTTTCTTTTCCGGTCAGTCCTTCTCGTGGCACAGATCCAGCAGGGGGATCAGTGTTTCGAGGTCGCTGGCGCGGGCTGCGGCCAGGATCTTCCGGTGGGCGTCTGCCACGCGCTCAAGCTTGGCGTCATCCAGGGGATACGAGCGGCTGATGAGCCGTTGAACCGGGTTGTCCCAGACGGATTCGAGCGTTTTCAGCAGGAATCCGTTCGGCGCAGGCGCCGCCAAGCCCAAATGGAACGCCCGCGTGGCGGTAAACAATTCCTCCGGGTCGGCGCTTGCGGCGCCCTCGGCTATGAGCAGCTCGAGCCGGGCAAGCTGAAGGTTTGTGTATTTTGCCCCGCACTGCCGGATGGCCATGATCTCGAGGGCCTTGCGTACTTCGTAGACTTCTTCGACCGCTGAGCGGGTCAGCGTCGTCGCGAAATATCCGGAACCCGGGACCAAAGTGGCGAGTCCTTCGTGCACCAAGCGGTTCAGGGCGTCGCGGACCGGCGTCCGGGACACGCCGTATTCTTCGGCCAGTTGTTCCTGGACCAGGGGAGCGCCAGGCTCGACCACTCCGTTGACGATCTCATTGCTGATCCTGTCGTAGACGTGCTCGCTCAGCGGCCTCATCCCCTTGGCGGCTTGCGTGGCCATTCGCCTCATCCCCTTTTTCGTATCAAAACTCGTTCAATCCTACGTGCTTTACATCATTGGATTCACTGTATACAGTGAATCCAATCCTATCAACCTTTCTGAAAGTTGCCCTATGAGCCTGTACATTCCACGCATACCCGGCATCGATTTTGCCGCCGTCGGCAAGCAGCTGGGTTACCTGGAGATCGAACATTCGGACAATGAGAATGACGCGGCTGTCATCCCTTCGCCGATCGCGGTCCTGAGCGGCGGGGACGGCCCAACGGTCCTCCTGATCGCCGGTACGCATGGTGACGAATATGAAGGCCAGATCCTGCTCCAGGAACTCATCCGCACATTGAACCCGGCTGAGGTGACCGGGAGATTGATCATCCTGCCCGCCCTCAATATCGCTGCCGTCCGGGAGGGAAAGCGCGTTTCCAGCGTGGACCGGGTCAATCTGAACCGGGCACTCCCGGGCCGCGCCGACGGCGGACCAGCCCTGCAGATCGCCTCTATTGTGGCCGGGGAACTCATCCCGATGGCGGACTTTGTGATGGACATCCACTCCGGGGGAATCGCCTCGGAGTATGTTCCGTCCGCGTTCGTCTACCAAGGACCGACGCCGGAGCTATGGGCTGCGAAGGTGGCGGCGGTCACCGCGTTCAATGCCCCGTACTCCGTGGTGGTGAAGCCCATGTTGAAGGCGGGCTCGATCAGCGGCGCTGCTGATCGGGCGGGCGTGCCGATGATCTCGACCGAGCTTGGTGGCAGGGGAACCGTATCCCTGCCGATCCTCACAAGGGCCCGGACGGGACTTCGTTCGCTGCTTGGCCACTGGGGCGTGCTCAAGGACGCAGGTCTTTCGGAAGCCAGAATCCCGATCCAGTGGGTCGAACTCACTGCCCAGTCCGCGGTCCATTCCACGATGGCAGGCATCCTTGAGCCCGTCGTAGAACTTGGCCAGAAGGTCACGGCCGGAGACCTCGTGGCCCGGGTTCACTCCGTGGAAGAACTCGAGCGGCCTCCAAAAGACTTCTTTGCACCTATGGACGGTGTGGTCGCAATAGTTCGGCATCCCGCCCTCGTCAATGTCGGTACCACCGTGGTCAACATCGCCGTTGACCACGGAACAAGCTATCTGAAAGGCAATCATGAACTGTCCTAGATACATCTCCACAGGCGCCCTGCTGCTGGCCGCCGCCGTCGGGCTCAGCGGCTGCACCACTGCGTCACTCGACGCCGGCAAGGAAGCCGCGGCCAGCTCCATTCCCGGCAAAGACGCCGCGATTCCGGCGGCGCCTTTCAACCAGTCCGCCGCGAAGCTCCTGCCCCCGGACGTCAAAGCCAAAGGGACGCTGGTGGTCGGCACCGACCCTACCTTCGCGCCTTATGAGTTCTACGCGGCTGACAGCAAGACGGTTGTCGGCTGGGACGCGGATTTTGCGAAAGCCGTCGGCGAGACCTTGGGCCTCGAAGTCAAGATGGTTCCCGCGACCTTCGACACCATCCTCCCGGGAGTGAGTTCGAACAAGTACGACGTCGGCATCTCGGGTTTCAACGTCACGGCCGAGCGCAAGATGAATGCCGATTTCGCCTCCTACCAAAGCAGCGGCTCAGGCCTTGCCGTCAAGGCGGGAAACCCCAAGAAATTGTCCCTTGAAGCGACGGCGCTGTGTGGCACGAAAGTGGGTGGCGAAAAGGGAACCACGCAAGGGATCGAGACCCTTCCGGCGTTTTCGAAGCAGTGCGTCGACGCAGGCAAGGCGCCGATCGACATCCAGCTGTTTCCCTCCCAGAACGAAGCCAACCTGGCCCTTATCTCCGGCCGTGTGGACAGTGTCCTCTCGGGTCTTGTCGGCATGGGCTACGCGAGCAAGCTTTGCGGCGGCGCTTTCGAGCTCGCCGGCAACCAGGACTTCGAACCGACGCCGGTAGGTATCGCCCTGCCCAAGGGTTCGCCGCTGACCAAGTCGATCGTCGCGGCCGTCCGTGCGCTGATCGCGGGCGACACGTACAAGGCGATCAACGCGAAGTACGGAATCCCGGACTCGGTGACCATCGGCGCTGATGCAGTGGACGCGAGTGGTGCGAAATGAGCAATGCGATCACCGTCCCCAACATTGGAACAAGGGACAGCGGACAGTTCACCGTGGTCCCAGCCAGGCACCCTTGGCGATGGGTGGCTGGTACTGCGGTAGCCGCCGTCGTGATCTTGCTGCTTGTTTCCGCGGTGAGCAATCCCCGTTTCGGCTGGGACAAGGTGGCCCTGTATTTCCGCGACGTCGCCATCGTCAACGGGATTGGCATCACCCTGTTCCTGACGGTTGTCTGCATGGCTGCCGGGGTGGGGCTTGGCGTGGTGCTTGCGGTCATGCAGCTTTCGGCAAACCCCGTGGTCAAGGCTTCGGCGAGCGCCTACGTGACGATCTTCCGTGGCACGCCGGTCCTGGTCCAGCTGCTGTTCTGGTTCAACTTGTCGGCGCTGTATCCGGAGATCACCTTTGGTATCCCGGGCGTCAGCCTCGACGCCAACCAGATCATCACACCCCTCGCCGCAGCGATCCTTGGACTGGGCCTCAACGAGGCCGCGTACATGTCGGAAATTGTCCGGGCAGGCATCCAGTCAATTGACCAAGGCCAAGGCGAAGCCGCGGGCGCCCTCGGCATGTCCCGCATCCAGACCCTCACCAGGGTGATCCTGCCGCAAGCCATGCGCGTCATCATTCCACCCACGGGCAACGAGTTCATCGGCATGCTCAAGATGACCTCGCTGGTCAGCGTGCTCGCCGTCCCCGAGCTCCTGTACTCCGCCCAGATCATCTACTCGAAGAACCTGCAGGTTGTTCCTCTGCTCTTGGTGGCCAGCATCTGGTACATCGTCGTCACCACGGTATTCACGGTAGGCCAGGGTTACCTGGAACGGCACTTCGCGCGGGGAACGTCCCGTTCCGTCCCGCCGACCGCCGCAGAGCGGTTGCGGAAATTTTTCAGGGTTCACTCCGCGCAGGCCTCAAGAAAGGGCGGCAAGTCATGACCATCGACACGAAGGAAAGCCGGAAAGCGCCGGCGGCGCTTCCGCTGGTGCGCGCGGAAGGCGTGCGCAAGAGTTTCGGCGACAACGAGGTCCTCAAAGGAATCGATCTCCACGTCCAAAGCGGCGAAGTGGTCTGCCTGATCGGCGCCTCCGGCTCGGGGAAAAGCACCTTCCTGCGGTGCGTAAACCACCTGGAGAAGATCGACGGCGGCCTGCTGTGGGTAGGGGACAGGGCAGTGGGCTACCGGATCAAGGGGGACAAGCTCCACGAACAGTCCCACAACGAAATCTGCGCCGATCGCACCGATATCGGGATGGTCTTCCAGCACTTCAACCTCTTTCCGCACATGACCGTGCTGGAGAACCTGATGGAAGCCCCGCTCAGGGTGCTCAAGCAGCGCAAGGCGGATGTCCGCCGTCGGGCATTGGATTTGCTGGAGAAGGTGGGCCTCTCGGAGAAGGCGGATGCGTATCCGCGGCACCTGTCGGGAGGGCAACAGCAGCGGGTGGCGATCGCCCGGGCCCTGTGCATGCAGCCGAAGCTGATGCTGTTTGACGAACCGACGTCGGCGCTGGACCCGGAGCTGGTGGGCGAAGTCCTCAGGGTGATGAAGGACCTGGCCCGGACAGGAATGACCATGATTGTCGTGACGCATGAAATGGGCTTCGCCCGCGACGTAGCGGATCGAGTGGTGTTCATGCACGGTGGCCGGATCATTGAGGAAGGTCCCGCCGAAGAGGTCATTGGCAACCCGCGGCATGAACGGACCAGGGCGTTTTTGTCCGCGGTTCTGTAGTCGTTGATAGTGCGCTCTCGGAAGTGATTGACAGAATGCGTTAGTGGCAGCTAACGTATTAAACATGCTCGACCCACTGGAAGTTGCCGCGGAGCCGAATAGGCGGCGTCTGTTGCACCTGCTTGCGGCGGGCGAGCGCACCGTGACGGAGCTGGCTGGCGAATTCACGGTGAGCAGATCCGCCGTCTCGCAGCATTTGTTGCTGCTGGAGCAGGTAGGCCTCGTTGCGGCCCGCAAAGAGGGACGCAACCGCTACTACCGCTTGGATAACGACGGCATGAGAGAACTCCGGATGCTTTTTGAGCAGTTCTGGACCGCTGAGCTGGACATGCTCCTCGCTGACGCACAAAACTTCACCACCGACCGCCTTCAAACAACAGAGGAATCATCATGATTTACGACAAGACCGTTCTTCTTCCCCTCAACGTCGACCAGGCGTTCGAACTCATCACGCAGCCTGCACGCCTCCGCCGCTGGCAGGCTGTTGCCGCACGCGTGGACCTGAAGGTCGGCGGCGAGTACCGCTGGACCGTCACTCCGGGCCACCACGCAGCCGGAACCTTCACCGAAATCGAACCGGGCAAGCGCGTCGTCTTCACGTGGGCCTGGGAGCAGCCCGAGGCTCCGGCGGACAACGTCTCCACCGTAGCCATCACCCTTGAGCCGGCCGACGGCGGGACCACGGTGCGCTTCGTGCACGAAGGCCTTCCGACGCCGGAGGCCGTCGCAGCCCACTCCGAGGGCTGGAACCACTACCTCGACCGCCTCCTCGCCGAGGCCTCCACCGGCGACGCTGGTGCCGACGAATGGGCCGCTGCCCCCGCCGATCTCAACGAACTCACCTCTGCGGACGCCACGCTCGCCATCGTGCAGCGGGTGCTGGCGCACGTCACCGAGGCCGACGCGCAGACCCAGACTCCGTGCGCCGATTTCAACGTGTCCCAGTTGCTTGACCACCTTGCCGGCTCAATTGCCAACATCGCCAAGGCCCTGGGCGCCGAAGTAGCCGACGACGCCGGAAAGTCGCCTGAGGTGCGCATCGCCGACCTCGCCCAGCCCACGCTGGAGGCTTTCTACCGCCGCGGCCTCGGGGGCGCCATCGACATGGGCTTCGCCGAATTGCCGGCCACGGTGGTCGCCTCGATCCTCAACCTCGAGTTCCTCGTCCACGCTTGGGACTTCGCCAAGGCCCTGGGCCTCGAAGTGTCGGTTGCGGATGAGCTCACCGACTACGTCGAGGTCCTCGCGCAGAACACCATCAGCGAGCAGGTCCGGGCGAGCGGCAGCTTCGCCCCGGCCCAGGAAGTCGCAGAGACGGCATCCAGCCTGGAGCGCCTGGTCGCGTTCACGGGCCGGACTGTTCACGCATAAGGGTTCCGACTTCGCTGTAAACCCGGGCCGACGGGCGCTGGCTGTTGTCAGTGTCGGACCCCCGTACTACTTTGAACGTGGTATCCGCTGGCGTAAGCCGGCTACTCAACGAAGGGATAGCAATGCCGCAGGTTGATAGCTACAAGCAGGGAACTCCGTGTTGGGTGGACCTGTCGTCGTCGGACGTCGAGGCTTCCAAGGCCTTCTACGGTGATCTGTTCGGCTGGGAATTGGACGCGATGGATGCCGGTAACGGCATGACCTACTACATGGCCAAGCTGCAGGACCGTTACGTTGCGGGCATGATGCAGCAAATGCCGGACATGGCTACGGCCGGTGCACCGTCCTACTGGGCAAACTACCTCGCCGTCGATTCGGTCGACGAGGCTGCCGAGCGCGCGACGGCGGCGGGCGGCAACATCCTCTTCCCGCCGGACAGCGTCCCCAACGGGAGCGGCCGGATGTTCTTCGCCGCCGATCCGACGGGTGCGCAGATTGGTTTCTGGGAAGCCGGAAGCCACCACGGGGCCGGGTTGGTCAATGAACCGGGCACCGTGGTCTGGAGCGAACTGCAGACAAACGACGTTCCCAAGGCCGTGGCATTCTACGAATCCGTAACGGGATGCTCCAGCGAGACGGCTGCGGCCGGCGATCTGCAGGAATACACCCAGTTCGTGGTAGGCGGGAAGTCCGTAGCCGGCGCCATGAAGCAGCCCATGGAGGGTATGCCGCCGTTCTGGATGACCTACTTCAATGTTGCGGACGTCAATGAATCCGTGGCGAAGGCCGTGGAACTCGGAGCCCAGGTGTTCGCGCCTGCATTCGACGTCCCCGGCGTCGGCCGCATGGCAGTCCTCGGCGATCCCGCCGGAGCAGCCTTCAGCGTGATGGCCGGCGAAAGCAACTAGGCCTTAATTAAGAGTGCCCACCCAGTTTGCCGGATCGGCAATTGGGTGGGCACTCTTTTGCGTTAAGAACGCTTAGGCGTAGGCGTTCACGAGGCGAACGGCGCCGCCGTCGACGCCCTTGGCGCCCTGGACGTAGTCCGGACCGCTCTTGATGATCGAGTCCGAGTCAGCAGCGACGGCACCCATGACCCACGACGGCAGGCCGCGTTCGTTGAGGCGGGCCACGGCGGCGTCTGCGATTTCGGGGGACACGATGGCCACCATGCCGACGCCGAGGTTGAGAGTGCGCTCAAGGTCGGCCAGCGGAACATTGCCGAGCTCGGAAACCAGCTTGAAGATGGCCGGCAGTTCCCACGTGGCGCGGTCAACCGTGGCCACGAGGCCCTGCGGCAGTACGCGGGCCAGGTTGGCTGCGAGGCCGCCGCCGGTGACGTGGCTGAAGCCGTGCACGGCGCCGGGCGCAGTTCCCAGACCGCTGACCGGGAACGCGCGGGCGAGGTCCAGGCAGTCGGCGGCGTAGACGCGGGTGGGTTCCAGCAGTTCTTCGCCGAGGGTACGCCCGAGTTCGGAGACCTGGCGGTCCAGGGCCCAGCCCGCGTGGTTGATCACGCGGCGAACCAAGGAGTAGCCGTTGGAGTGCAGGCCAGAGGAGGCCATGCCGATCACGACGTCGCCGGCGCGGACGCGGTCCGGGCCAAGCAGGGCGTCGGCTTCGACAACGCCGGTAGCTGCACCGGCGACGTCGTACTCGTGCTCACCCAGCAGGCCCGGGTGCTCAGCGGTTTCGCCACCCACCAGGGCAGTACCCGCCACGGAACAAGCGGCCGCGATGCCTCGGACGATGTCCGCGATGCGCTCGGGGACAACCTTGCCGCACGCGATGTAGTCGGTCATGAAGAGCGGCTCGGCGCCGACCACCACGATGTCGTCCACCACCATGCCGACCAAGTCGAAGCCGATGGTGTCGTGGATGTCCATGGCCTGGGCGATGGCGACCTTGGTGCCGACGCCGTCCGTGGACGTGGCGAGGAGCGGCCTCTTGTACGTGAGCAGCTTCGAGACGTCGTACAGGCCGGCGAAACCGCCGACGCCGCCGAGGACCGAGCTGTTGTGGGTCGCCTTGACGGCGTCCTTCATGAGTTCGACGGCGCGGTCGCCCGCTTCGACGTCGACGCCGGCGGACGCATAGGTGATGCCGGTTGTGTTCTCAGCGGCGGAGGATGCGGAGGTCATACAGACTCTTTCTTATCGGCGTCGGTCAGCAGGTTCTCAAACTCGGCGTCGGGTCCGGGATCGCAGCCCGTGGCTCCGGGCTTGTTGGCCGGGTCGTCCGAATCCGCGGTTACGGCTTCGGCGGAGGTGTCCGACGTCGGCAGCCCGCCGAGGTCGGTGCGCTCAAGGAGGTTCTTGCCCAGTTTGTCCGAACCCGGAAGCGCGATGGGGTACTGGCCGGTGAAGCAGGCGGTACAGAGGCGTTCGCGCGGCTGCTGGGTGGCGCCGATCATGCCGTCTTCGGAAATGTAGGCCAGCGAATCCGCTCCGATGGCCTGGGAGATTTCCTCGATGGTGGCGCCGTTGGCGATCAGTTCAGCGCGGGACGCGAAGTCGATTCCGTAGAAGCAGGGCCACTGGACGGGCGGGGAGGAGATCTTGATGTGGACGGCTGCGGCGCCGGCCTCGCGGAGCATCCGGACGATGGCACGCTGGGTGTTGCCGCGCACGATCGAGTCATCGACTACCACCACGCGCTTGCCGCGGATCACGGATTCGAGGGCGTTGAGCTTGAGCCGGATGCCGAGCTGGCGCAGGGTCTGCGAGGGCTGGATGAACGTGCGGCCCACGTAGGAGTTCTTGACGAAGCCGTGAGCGAACGGAATGCCGGATTCTTCGGCGTAGCCCACCGCTGCCGGGGTTCCGGACTCGGGGACCGGGATGACGATGTCCGCAACCTGGGTGTTTTCGCGGGCCAACTGGCGGCCCATCTCCACGCGGGATTCGTACACGGAGCGCCCGGCAATCGAAGCGTCGGGCCGCGCAAGGTAGACGTACTCGAAGACGCAACCGGCCGGCGTCGCTTCCGCGAAACGCTGGGAACGGACGCCGTTCTCGTCAATGGCGATGAACTCGCCGGGCTCGATCTCGCGGATGAAGCTCGCACCGACGGTTGCCAGGGCGGACTGCTCCGAGGCGACTACCCAGCCGCGCTCGAGGCGGCCAAGGCACAAGGGGCGGATGCCGAAGGTATCGCGGGCGGCGTAGAGGGTGCCTTCGTCCATGAATACGAAGCAGAAGCCGCCCCGGATCTTGGGAAGCAGCTCAAGTGCGGTCTGTTCGAGGGTCTTGCCCTCTTCGCCTTCGAGGAGGGCAGTGACCAGGGCGGTGTCCGAGGTGTTGCCCTGCTTCATTTCTCCGGTTAGCTGACCGCCGTTGAGTTCGAGGATCATTTCCCGGAGCTCAGCGGTGTTGGTCAGGTTGCCGTTGTGCGCGAGGGCAACGGTGCCAGTGGCGGTTGCGCCCAAGGTGGGCTGTGCGTTTGCCCAGTGGCTTGCTCCGGTGGTGGAGTAGCGGCAGTGGCCGACGGCAAGGTGCCCGGTGAGGGTGTTCAGGGTTGTCTCGTCGAAGACCTGGGACACGAGGCCCATGTCCTTGTAGACATTGATGCGCTTGCCGTCACTGGTAGCAATACCAGCCGATTCTTGTCCGCGGTGCTGCAACGCATACAGCCCGTAATAGGTGAGTTTTGCTACTTCTTCGCCCGGCGCCCAGACCCCGAAGACGCCACAAGCGTCCTGAGGTCCTTTTTCGTCGGGGAGAAGATCATGAGAAAGTTTTCCGTCGCCACGTGCCACTGGTCAATTGTCGCATGATGTTGGCGTGGTACTTTCCCTCACGCGACATTGTGACCGGGATCCTATGCCCCGGCGTCGTCCTCTGTGGGGCCGGGTATGGACTCGACGACGGCACGCCGGGAGCGCTGCACGCTGAGCTTGTCGAGGACGAGGGCCGCGACGGCACCCAGCAACACGCCGCCCGCAGCAAAGGACACGAGGAAGAATCCGAAGACTGCCCCGGTGTCGAAACTCTCGTCGCCCGGGATCCCGTAGGCCACGAACGCGGCAACGATGATGCCGAGCACCCCGCCCAGTCCCATGAACGGAACAAACTTCGGCGCACGGCGGACCGTGATCCCGCGGCGTTCGGGGGCGCTGTCCCGTTGCGTACCGTTGTGTGCCGCGCTGCGGTGTGACGTGCTGTTTTGTGACGTGCCGTCGGCGTTCGAGCCCTCAGAAACCATGCCTTCCAGCTTACCGTTTCGAGGAGGTTGGTTTGTGGTCTAAAGTCAGACCATTGACAGATTGATGTGAAGTGGGTCACTATCGATGCGAGCGGTGTCGGCCCGTTCCCCCCTTCCGTTTAGAAAGAGAATAATCATGAGTGATCGTTCTACGGCAGCGAAGGTGCAGGCTGTGCAAGACGCAGATGCTGCGGCCCTCGCCGAGCTTGGCTACAAGCAAGAGCTACATCGCGGCATGTCCGGCTTCTCCAACTTCGCAGTCTCGTTTTCCATCATTTCGATCTTGGCTGGCTGCATTACTTCCTTCAGCATTGCGCTCAAGTCCGGCGGTCCGGCTGCCATCAACGTGGGTTGGCCCATCGTTGGCCTCTTGGTCCTGTGCGTGGCTCTTTCCATGGCCGAGGTTTGTTCGCGATACCCCACAGCCGGTGGCTTGTATTTCTGGGCCGGCAGGCTAGCCAAACGCAACAAGCGGGCTTGGGCCTGGTATGTCGGCTGGTTCAATTTCCTCGGTGAGGTGGCCGTCACCGCCGCAATCGACTTTGGCTGCGCCACAACAATGATGGCTTTCGCGGCGCTGACTTTCGGCGTCGAGCCCACCGCAGGCGGTACGTTCGCGCTGTTCGTCGTCCTGATGATCATCCACGCCCTGCTCAACAGTTTCGGCGTCAAGATTGTCAGTTTCCTGTCCAATGTCTCCGCTTGGTGGCACATTGTGGGCGTCGCGATCATCGTGGCGGCCCTGTGGATCATGCCCACGAGCCACCAGTCCTTTGACTGGACGATGACGGCGTGGCACAACGAAACCGGCTTCACCTTCGGACCGTACGTCTTCCTCATGGGCCTGCTCATGTCGCAGTACACCTACACCGGCTACGATGCTTCGGCCCACGTTGCCGAGGAGACCAAGAACGCAGCCATCGCGGCCCCGAAGGGGATTGTCATGAGCGTGGTCATCTCCATCATTGGTGGCTGGATTCTGCTGTACTCACTCGTCGCGGCGATCCCGGACGGCTCCGAGGAGGGTCTGACCACCCTTGGTGCCACGCCAACCGGTTTGCCTCCGGCACAAATCTTTCTGGATGCACTCGGCAATCCTGGCGTAGCGAAATTCCTGCTGGCCATCGTGGTGGGCGCACAGTTCTTCTGCGGCATGGCCTCAGTGACCGCCAACTCACGCATGACTTACGCTTTCTCCCGCGACAATGCACTGCCAGGCTCCCGGATCTGGGCCAAAGTCAACGCCCGGAGCGGCACCCCCACAAATTCCATCTGGCTCTGCGTTGGCTGCGCGATTGTGCTCGCTTCACCTGCCCTGTTCAATACAACCGCGTATTTCGCCGTGACGAGCGTTGCCGTCATTGGCCTCTACATCGCGTACATCACCCCGGTGTTGCTCCGCAGGCTCAACAAGAACTTCGTGCCGGGCCCGTGGCACTTGGGGAAATGGAGTCCCATCATCAACTGGGTAGCGATTGTGTGGGTCGCCATCATCGTGATCCTCTTCGTTCTCCCGCCCGTCGCAGACATCACCATCGACACCTTCAACTACGCGCCAATCGCCGTCGTGGTCGTCTTCCTTCTCGCCACCGTGCTTTGGTACACCACGGGGCGCCGGACGTTCATGACGAGTGCCGAACAGGAGCATCTGACGATCGACGCGGATAAGCTGCTCAACTAGCACAACCATGGGCCGCCGGCGGTTCTCCGCCGGTGGCCTCCCACCAAGGAAGGCCACCATGTTGTTCGCCGAACCGATTGAATCCCCCCTCCTGGAGACGGTCTTGCTTCCCGTGCGTGGACATATGGCCTTCGAGTCGTGCGTCGAGCACTTGGGATCGGCAATTCAGTTGGGGATCTTCAAGACCGGCGAGCGACTCCCGCCCGAGCGCGACTTGGCCGAGCGTATGCAGGTCTCCCGGGCCACGCTGCGGGAAGCCATCAGCGCGTTGCGCGCCGCAGGCTTCGTCACGACCGTCCGGGGGAGGGGCGGCGGAACCATTGTGGAACCGGTCGGCAACGCGCGGCCGCCTGAGCGTCTCGGCAACAAGGACAGGCAGGAGGAAATCAGCGACATCCTCATCTTCCGTTCGGTGATTGAACCAGGGGCCTGCCAGCGGGCGGCCTCGATGCGGCTCAGCGAGGATCAGCGCCGGCTTCTGACTGACTCATTGGCCGAGGTAGAAAACGCGGGTTCACCGGTGGAATACAGGCAAGCGGACGCCCGCCTTCACCTGGCGTTCTCCGCTGTTGCGGGATCGTCCGAACTCAACAAAGCCAGTACCACCATCCAGACGAAGATCCACGAATTCCTCGCGGAAATCCCCTTTCTGCAGCGGAATATCGAACATTCAAACCAAGAACATCGATTGATAGTGCAGGCCATCCTCGACGGCGAGCCTGCAGCGGCCCGAAGCGTCATGGAATTGCACTGCGAGTCCACTGCCGCACTACTCAAGGGACTACTGAAATGAGCAGCACTATGAACGACATTTCGAACACGGTGAAAACCACCGTTCACCCTCGCAATGACCGTATGCTCACCGTTGAGCAACTCAAGGCGCAGATTGGTGACGGCGTCATAGACACCGTGATTCTCGGCTTCACCGACATGCAGGGCAGGCTTCAGGGCAAGCTCCTTCACGCGCAATTCTTCCTTGATTCCGTCCTGGAGCACGGCACGGAAGGCTGCAACTACCTCCTCGCGGTGGACACCGAAATGAACACTGTGGACGGCTATGACATTTCCTCGTGGGAAAAGGGCTATGGAGACATGCTCTTCGACATGGATTTGGACACCATCCGTGTCCTTCCCTACCGCGAGGGAAGTGCGCTGATCCAGTGCGATCTGTCGATGACCGACGGCACTCCGGTCTCTGTTTCACCCCGTGCCATGCTCAAGCGCCAGACGGCCAAGGCGGCCGAGCGCGGTTGGAAGGCGCTTGCGGGCACCGAGCTTGAGTTTGTCGTCTACAACGACTCCTACGAGCAGGCATGGGACCTGGACTACAAGCACCTCACTCCTGCCAACCAATACAACGTGGACTACTCGCTCTTGGGATCCGGTCGCGTGGAACCCCTGCTTCGCCGGATCCGGAACGAGATGTACGCAGCCGGCATGACGGTGGAATCCGCGAAAGGTGAATGCAACTTCGGCCAACACGAGATCGCGTTCAAGTATGACGAAGTGGTCACCACGGCGGACAACCATTCCGTCTACAAGACTGCGGCCAAGGACATCGCCCATGACATGGGCCAATCCATTACCTTTATGGCCAAGCCCAACGAGCGCGAGGGCAACTCCTGCCACATCCACCTGTCCCTTCGCGGACTCGACGATGAACTGGTTTTCTGGGATAAGGCCACCGGCGCGCGCACCAAAACCTACGATCACTTCATCGCCGGGGTGCTTGCCACGATGCGTGAATTCACGCTCTTTTACGCTCCCAATATCAACTCCTATAAGCGGTTCGTCAAAGGCTCGTTCGCCCCGACGGCGGTGGCCTGGGGCCTCGACAACCGCACCTGCTCGGTGCGCCTCGTGGGCCATGGTCAAAGCGCGCGGCTGGAAAACCGGCTGCCCGGTGGCGACGTCAACCCGTACTTGGCACTGTCGGCCATGCTTGCCGGTGGGCTATACGGAATCGAAAACGAGCTCGAACTCGAACCGGCAACCCTTGGCAACGCCTACACCTCGGGCGCTCCCACCGTGCCGACGACGATGCGGGAAGCGCGGGATCTGTTCGCCAGCTCCGTGATCGCCAAGGAAGTCTTCGGCGAGGAAGTGGTTCGGCACTACGTGAACTACGCCGACGTCGAACTGGCAGCTTTTGAGTCCGCCATCACGGACTGGGAGCTCCGCCGCGGGTTCGAAAGGCTGTAGGGGGATGACTCGGAATCAGACGCCGGCTCCAGATCCAGTCCGACGGCCCCGGATCGCCCTGACCACCTACCTGCAAGAAGCGAAGTGGGGGGATTGGAACGCGCGGGCAGCGGTACTTCCGGCAACGTATTTGGAGGCCGTGGTGGCGGCGGGCGGCACACCCCTGCTCCTGCCGCCTATCGGCACCGATATCTCCGTCCTTGACCTCGTGGATGGCCTGATTGTGGTGGGAGGCAGCGACGTCGACCCCGGAAATTACGACGCCGAGCCTCACCCGAGCACCCGCAGCCAGCCCGCGCGGGACGAGCACGACATCGCCTTGACGCTGGCCGCGTTGGACAAAGGGGTTCCGCTCTTCGCAATCTGCCGCGGCGCGCAAATCCTGAACGTGGCCCTGGGTGGAAACCTCATCCAGCATGTGCCGGATGTGCTTCCCGAGGCCAACTACCAACCCGCTTCGGGGGTTTTCGGCGAGGTGAAGTTCGGTACCCGGCCGGGGAGCATCATCGCGGAACAACTAGGCGAGCGGGCATCGGCGCCCGTCTATCACCACCAGATTCTGGACCGGGTTGCCGAAGGGCTCTGCGTCACGGCGTATGCGGCGGACGGTACGGTCGAGGCCGTCGAGTCGACCCAAGGAAGCTGGGTGTTGGGCGTTCAGTTCCACCCTGAACAAAATCGTTCCGACTTGCGCCTCTTTGAAGGATTCGTAGAGGCCGCCAGAAAATACCGGGACGGCGAGCTTTACGCTGAGCGCTTCGATCCATCGACGGAATTCAAACCGACAGAAAAGAGCTGGGCGTGAGTGCCACAACTTTTGACATCATCAATCCGGCCACCGAGGAATTCCTTCAAACTGTAGAACTGGCATCCCTCGCCGAGACCGACGCACTGATTGCCCGCGCGGCTGGTGCCTTTGAGGCCTGGCGCAAGGTGTCGCCGTCGGACAGGGCACTGCTCTTGCGCCGGTTCGCGTCCGCCGTCGACGCCGATCTGGAGAACCTCGCACAACTGGAAGTCCGCAATGCGGGACACACGGTCGGTAACGCCCGCTGGGAAGCGGGCAATGCGCGCGACGTCATTAGTTACTACTCGGCGGCACCGGAGCGGCATTTCGGGCGGCAGATCCCCGTTGCGGGAGGCCTCGATGTGACGTTCCACGAGCCATTGGGCGTTGTCGGCATTATTGTGCCGTGGAACTTTCCGATGCCGATCGCGGCGTGGGGCTTCGCTCCGGCGCTCGCGGCAGGCAACACGGTGGTCCTCAAACCTGCGGAACTTACGCCGCTGACGGCGATGAGGCTGGGTGAGCTGGCGCGCGAGGCCGGATTGCCGGACGGCGTGCTGACCATCATCCCGGGGAAGGGTTCCGTGGTGGGGGCGCGCTTCGTGACCCACCCAGCGGTGCGGAAGGTCGTCTTTACCGGGTCTACCGGGGTTGGCAAGCAGATCATGGCCGGTTGTGCTGATCAAGTGAAGCGCGTGACGCTCGAGTTGGGTGGCAAGAGCGCGAACATTGTGTTCGCCGACGCTGACCTTCAGGCCGCTGCCGCCGCAGCTCCCGGTGGTGCGTTCGACAATGCCGGCCAGGACTGCTGTGCCAGATCCCGGATCCTGGTGGAAAAATCGGCCTACGACGACTTCCTTGAACTCTTGGAACCCGCTGTTCGAGCTGTCAAAGTTGGCGACCCGGCGGACGAAAGTACCGTCATGGGGCCGTTGATTTCCGCCCGGCAAAGGGAAACGGTCGCGGGCTTTGTGCCCTCGGGAGCGCCCATAGCTTTCCAAGGGGAGGTGCCCGAAGGGCCGGGATTCTGGTTCCCACCCACAGTGCTGGCCCCCGACTCCTTTGACGACCCGGCGGTGCGTGAGGAGATCTTCGGACCCGTCGTCGTCGTCGTTCCCTTCAACGACGAGGCGCACGCCGTGCGGATTGCCAATGACACCGAATACGGCCTCTCCGGATCCATCTGGACCCAAGACATTGGCCGGGCCTTGCGCGTGGCCCGCGGAGTGGATGCCGGAAACCTCTCGGTGAACTCGCACTCTTCAGTCCGGTATTCGACGCCGTTCGGCGGATTCAAGCAATCGGGCCTGGGCCGCGAACTGGGTCCTGACGCGCTCGATTCCTTCAGCGAAGTAAAGAACGTTTTCATCGCGCACTGAACCCACCAAACTTTGGAAGCCCCATCATTCAAGGAGAGATCACCATGACCGAATTCATTTCAAACCGCCTCAAGGACCGCACGGCCGTCATCACCGGCGGCGGCAGCGGGATCGGCTTGGCCACGGCAAAGCGTTTTGCCTCGGAGGGTGCCAACGTGGTCATCGCGGATATCGATCCGGCAGCTGGAGAAGCCGCCGCGGCCGCCGTCGACGGCATCTTCGTGAAGGTCAACGTGACAGACGAGCAAGAAGTCATCGACCTTTTCGCCGCTGCCAAGAGCCACTATGGCAGCGTGGATATCGCGTTCAACAACGCCGGTATTTCGCCGCCGGACGACGCTTCGATCCTCGACACGGGAATTGACGCCTGGCGCCGGGTCCAGGAGGTAAACCTGACGAGCGTCTATTACTGCTGCAAATACGCGCTGCCGTACATGTTGGAACAGGGCAAGGGCTCGATCATCAACACCGCGTCCTTCGTGGCCGTGATGGGCGCGGCAACTTCGCAGATCTCCTACAGCGCTTCCAAGGGCGGCGTGCTGGCCATGACCCGTGAGCTGGGCGTCGAATTCGCGCGCAAGGGTGTGCGGATCAACGCGTTGTGCCCTGGGCCCGTCAACACCCCGTTGCTGAAGGAACTCTTCGCCTCCGACCCGGAACGGGCCGCGCGCCGCTTGGTCCACGTGCCCCTGGGCCGCTTTGCCGAGCCCGAGGAACTCGCCGCTGCGGTCGCCTTCCTGGCGAGCGACGACGCGTCGTTCATTACCGCGTCGACCTTCATGGTTGACGGCGGCATCTCGGGAGCCTACGTCACCCCGATCGACTAGGGGGCGTCCACGTCCATCGATTGCTCCCCACCGGCTCCCAGCCTTCGCAAGCTCAGGCCGGGGCCCTCGCCGGCGTGGGCCCAGTAACGGTCCTTTTGGAACCGGTGGGAGCAATCGATGGGTAGAGCTAGCTGCCCCGGTACGTGGAGAACGCGAAGGGGCTGAGCAGGAGCGGCACGTGGTAGTGCTCACCGGCGTCGGACACTGTGAAGTTCAAGTCCACTTCCGGGAAAAAGGTGTCCACGCCCTGGGCCCTGTAATACGGACCGGTCGCGAAGTTCAAACGGTAACTGCCGCCGTCGACCCTCTCAGGGCCAAGATCCTTGATCCGGCCGTCGGCGTCGGTGGTGCCGCTAGCCACGTGCTTCCAGTTGTCGCCGTCGCGCACAGAGAGAACGACGGCGACGCCGGCCGCCGGCCGCCCGGAACCGGTGTCCAGGATGTGGGTGGTTATCTGGGAAACGCTCATGGGTTGGGCACTCCTTCGCTGCTGACACTGGCTTCGCTGATGACGCCGGCAAGGCGCAGCACCGCGATTTCGCGCAACTGGCCCGCCACGATGACGTCTTCTTCTTCCGCGGTGTGGCTCAGGCGCTCTTGGAGGGAGGCCAGGATCTCGTTGGCTGTCCGGCCCGCCGCGCGGATGAGGAACACGCGGCCGAATTTGGCCTCGTACTCACGGTTGCCTTCGGCCAAAGCGGTGACGACGCCGTCATCGCCGGGGTCGACGCCGGCCTGTTCGGAGCGGGACATCGCGGCTTCGGTGGTCTGTGCCTTGGGTCGTTCGCCGATCCGAGGGTGGTGGGCCATCGCGGCCGCCACTTCGTCCGAGGTGAAGGGCTCGGCGGTTTCCCCGGCGAAGTCGAGCAAGGAGTCCAAGTCGCTGAAGGGGCGCGCATCTGCGATGTGCTCCACCCAACGCTGGATGTCGAGGCATGGGCGGAGGACGTCGATGGCGTCCGCACGGTCCACGCTGTTGAATACTTCAAGCTGCATGCTTGTTCATTCCTCGTGCGAGTGCTGGCATCCATGGTGTTGGCTATGCGGAACTCCGGCGATTCCTGCCGGATGGGCCTGCGTGCCTCCGCACCCCAGACCTTCCACATCATGGAACTGTTATTTCAGCATACGTAATAGTGAATCCAATGACTGCCGCGGTGTCAAGAGAATACCGCACCTCGGTCCTCCCGCCCCGCCCCGCCCTGTCCTGCCCTGTCCTGCCCTGTCCTGCGACGCTCGGTCCTGCGACGCTCGCTCACGTATGTGGCTATTTTCCCCGACGCTCGCTCACTTTTGCCGCCCTTTCCCGAAACGCTCGCTCACTTTTGCCGTCTAGTGGACAATGTCAGCAACGAGCCAAAGGAGTTCCGCCATGCCAGAGGTCCTGACTTCCCGGTATCTCTTCGGACCGGGTCCCAGCAATTGCTATCCGGAAGTGACCGCCGCGTTGGCGTTCCCGGTGATCGGGCATTTGGATCCGGTGTTCATAGAGCGCTTGGACCGGACCTGCGCTGGGCTCCGGACGGTGTGGGGGACCCGGAATGCCCGCACCCTGCCGTTGAGTGCCACTGGTTCCGGCGGCATGGAGGCTGCCTTCGTTAATACGGTGTCCGACGGCGATGTGGCGGTAATCGCCGTCAACGGGCTTTTCGGGGAGCGGATGTGTGAGGTTGCCCGGCGATGCGGCGCCACAGTGGTGCGCGTCGACCATGAATGGGGCCAGCCCGTGGACGTGGAACGGGTCCTCGCCGCGCACCCGCATCCCAAGGTGATTGCCGCCGTCCATGCCGAAACGTCCACAGGTGTCCTGTCCGACGTCGCGCCCCTTGGCGCAGGCAAAGGCGACGCGCTCCTGATCGTGGACGCGGTGACGTCCATCGGCGGCCTGGAACTCCTGGCTGACGACTGGGGAATCGACGTCGGGTATGCCGGGACGCAAAAGTGTTTGGGGGCGCCCCCTGGCTTGTCTCCCTTCACGGTGTCCGAGCGCGCGTTCGAGCGGCGCATCAGGGAACCGCGTTCGTGGTACCTGGATATTGGCCTTCTGGGTGGGTATGTTGGCGCGGCGAGCGGCAGCCGGACGTATCACCACACGGCGCCGGTGACCATGATCGCCGGGCTCGAGGCCGGGCTGGACCGCATCCTGACCGAGGGGCTAGCGGCCGTTCAAGCGCGGCACCGTGCAGCCGGGGCCGAGTTGCGGGATGGCCTTGAAGCGATGGGGCTCGAGCTGTTTGCCGCGGAAGGCTCGCGATTGCCGAGCCTCACCACGGTCAAAGTGCCCGACGGCGTGGACTCGGCCGCAGTCCGCGCTTACCTTCTGGAGAACTTCAGTATGGAAATCGGCTCCGGTGCGGGCGCGTTCACGTCGACTGTTTGGCGGATCGGCATGATGGGTCCGAACGCCAACAGGGCATCGGTGAAGCTCGTTCTTGGCGCACTGGAAGAAGCGATCGCCAAAGCTTGACGCTCGCTCACGTATGCAGGCCATTTCGGAAACGCTCGCTCATTCCTGGCCGAGAATAGCGGAATCCTCCTGCAGATCATGATCTGCAGGAGGATTCCACTATTTGGCGTTATATCTGAGCGAGCGTCGGCCCGGGAGCCGTTATATGTGAGCGGGCGTCGGGCCGGGCGGCCTTGTTTGTGAGCGGGCGTCGGGCCGGGCGGCCTTGTTTGTGAGCGGGCGTCGGGCCGGGTGGCCTTGTTTGTGAGCGAGCGTCGAGCCGGGAGCCGTTATATCTGAGCGGGGGTTACAGACCGAGTTCGGCCTTGAGGGCTGCTACGTGGCCCTGGGCCTTGACCTGGTACTGGGTCAGCTTGACCTTGCCTTCGCCGTCGAGCACTACGGTGGAGCGGACCAATCCGTCTACCACTTCGCCGTTCACGAGCTTCTCGCCCCAGGCGCCGTAGGCAAGGGCGACGGCGTGGTCTTCGTCGGAGAGGAGGGGGAAGGTCAGGGAGTAGTCGCCGGCGAAGTGTGCGATCTTTTCCGGGGCGTCCGGGGAGATGCCCAGGACTTCGTAGCCGGAGGACTGCAGGCTCGAGAGGCTGTCGCGGAAGTCGCAGGCCTCGGTGGTGCAGCCTGGGGTGGCGGCCTCCGGGTAGAAGTACACAATCACGTTGCGTCCGCGGTAATCGGACAGGGAAACCTTCTGGCCTTCGGAGTTGAGCAGCGCGAAATCGGGGGCCTGGGTTCCGGCGAGGAGTTTCTGGGTCATGTTGCGATCCTTGACTTGTCGGGCAAACCGCCGTGGCCGGCGATCAATCTATTGGTGTAACGGGCTGCCTAGATGCAGTATTCCGCAGGTCCGCGGACTGTGGAGCCTGGTCCGGGCACGAACTGGTAGCCGCCTCCACGCACTGTGGCGATGACATGGCGGGCTGAGCCCAGCTTGCGCCGGACGCGTCCAACATACACGTCGATGGACCGAAATGCCGCGCCGGGACAGTCAAGTGACTCCAGAAAACGTTGCAATTCTTCACGTGGGATGGGGCGGGACAAGTTTTCCACGAGGTAACGGAGGAGGCTGTGTTCCATCGCCGTGAAGCTGACGGCGACCCCATCCAGGAGGACAGTGTTCGCGGCCAGGTCCACTGCCACGGTGCTGCGTCGGCCAGCCAAGGAGACCGGCGGGTTGGGAGCGGCGGGTCGGCTTTCGGCGTCGGACGCGCCCGCCACAGCGGCGACGGACGCACCCGAGGAATCCTCGGACGTTGCAGCTCCGGCGGCGGGCCAAAGGAGGACTTCCGCCCCCGGAGCAAGTTTGCGGGCCCGGGCCAGGACCGCTTCAGCGGCCCGGGCCCAAACCTCGGGATCGATCTCGCGGCCTTCCCCGGGCTGTACCCACACGGCGAGTCCGCGCGGGTGCATCCCGGGCCGAACCAGACCGGGCCGAAGCGCGGACGGCCGGGGGGCGGGCTGGTGCCGCGAGGCGTTGAGCCGTGCGGGCAGTTGCCCGTACGGGGCATGGACGTTGACGGCCATGGCTTGGCCTTACACTCCGCCGCGGCGAATCAGCTTGCCGCTGGGCGTCCGGCCGTCGATCTCGCTGCCGCGCAGGTACGTTTTGCGTACGACGCCGGAGAGCGCCTTGCCGTCGTACGGCGTGATCGGGTTCTTGTGCTTGAGCTTCTTGACGTCGACGACGAACGCGTCGTCAGGCGCGAAGATGGAGAAATCGGCGTCGTAGCCGAGCGCCAGCTGGCCTTTGTTGTGCAGGCGGGCCAAGGCTGCGGGCTTCTCGGACATCCAGGAAACCACCTGCTCCAGGGTGATCCCGCGGTGCCGTGCTTCGGTCCAGATCAGCGAGAGCCCCAGCTGCAACGAGGAGACGCCGCCCCAGGCCACGGCGAAGTCGCCGTTTTCCAGGTCTTTGAGGTCAAGCGTCGAGGGGGAGTGGTCCGAGACGATGCAGTCGATGGTGCCGTCCTGCAGGCCCTGCCAGAGCAGCTCGCGGTTGGAGGCCTCGCGGATGGGCGGGCAGCACTTGTATGCGGTCGCACCGTCGGGGATTTCCTCGGCCATGAGCGTGAGGTAGTGCGGGCAGGTCTCCACGGTGAGGTGGACGCCGTCGCGCTTTGCCGAAGCAATCATGGGCAGCGCGTCCGACGACGAGAGGTGCAGGATGTGCGCACGCGCACCGGTCCAGCGGGCACGTTCGATGACCTCGGCGATGGCCTTGTTCTCGGCACCGCGGGGGCGTGAGGCAAGGAACGTGGAGTAGTGCGCGCCGCCGGGGTGGGGTGCGTGGTCGATCGAGTGGGAGTCCTCGGCGTGGACGATCATGAGGGAGTCGAAGGACTTGAGCTCCGCCATGTCCTCTTCCATCTCGTCCGCGTCCAAGTGCGGGAACTCGTCCACACCGGAGTGGAGCAGGAAGCACTTGAAGCCGAAGACGCCCTCGTCGTGGAGCGGGCGGAGGTCCTTCTTGTTGCCCGGGATGGCGCCGCCCCAGAAGCCGACGTCCACGAAGGCCTGGTCCTCGGCAACTTCGCGCTTGAGCTTGAGGCCTTCCACGTTGGTGGTGGGAGGGATGGAGTTCAGCGGCATGTCGATAATGGTGGTGACGCCGCCGGCTGCTGCGGCGCGGGTGGCGGAGGCGAAGCCTTCCCACTCGGTGCGGCCGGGCTCATTGACGTGCACGTGGGTGTCCACGAGGCCGGGGATGAGGGTTTCGTCGTCGCCGAGCTCGATTACCTCGGTGCCGGAGAGCCCGTTGCCCAGCGGTTCAATCGCGACGATCACGCCGTTGCGGACGCCGACTTCGCGAGCGGTGATACCGGCGGTGGTGAGGATGCGCTGGCCGCGGATGACCAGGTCAAACGGGCCGTGTGCCGTGGTGGTTTCTTCAGACATGGAGTTGCTCCTTGGTCTCGGTTCGCGCTGCGTCTTGGGTGGATACCGCTTTTTCAGAGAGGCGCACGCCGATGTGCTTACCCAATTCTTCAAGCAGCGGCCCTGCTTCAGCTATACATTTCTCTACATTGGATTCGAGCTCGGTCAATGCGTGGACCGACTCGAAACCGGACTCCGAAAGTTGTTCCGGGCTCAGCGTACTGCGGCCGCAGACGGCAATCACAGGGATCCCCGAACGCGCCGCCGCCCGCGCCACGCCCATCGGCGTTTTGCCGAGCAGGCTTTGTTCGTCGAGGCTGCCTTCGCCGGTGATCACCAGGTCCGCGCCGGCCAACCGCTGCTCGAGTTCAGTGAATTCGAGCACGACGTCGATGCCCGGCCTGCGTGCCGCGCCCAGCGCCGCGATGGCGATGTAGCCGACGCCGCCTGCCGCACCAGCGCCTGGAGCCTGTGCGGCGTCCTGGGCTTCGGAGCCGATCTCGTTGGCGAGGACCTGGACGAAGTGGGTCAGAGCCGCGTCGAGCGAGGCGACATCGTCCGGCGTCGCGCCCTTCTGCGGTCCGAAGATCGCGGCGGCGCCGGTGCGGCCCAAAAGGGGATTGTCGACGTCGGACGCCAGGACGAACTCGGTGACCTCCAAGCGGACGTCGAGGTTCGAGAAGTCGATCCGGTCCAGGCGGGCCAGGGCCGCGCCGCCGCCGGGGAGTTCGTTCCCTTCGGCGTCGAGGAGGACGGCGCCGAGGCCTTGCAGGACGCCGGCGCCGCCGTCGGTGTTGGCACTCCCGCCGACGCCGAGGATGATGTGCCGGCAGCCGAGGTCCAGGGCGGCGCGGATGAGTTCGCCCGTGCCCAGGCTTGTGGAGCTCTTGGCCGTTTCGGTAGACGGGGCGCTGCCGTCGCCGAAGCCCGGCAGCACCGCAAGCCCGGAGGCCGCAGCCATTTCAATGACGGCTTCCTCGCCGCGGACCGCGAACTCGGCCGTGATCGGCTGGCCCGTGGGTCCGGTGACCGTCGTGCTGCGGCGGGTGAAGCCGGAGCCGACGGCGGCGTCGAGAGTCCCCTCGCCGCCGTCGGCCACTGGAATGAGCGTGGTTTCAAAGCCCTCGGCTGGCAAACTCGCCGCTGCGCTGCCAGCGGCAAAACCTGCCCGCAATCCGGCGCTCAAGCGGCTGGCCACCTCGGGAGCTGACAGCGATCCCTTGAACTTGTCCGGGGCTATGACCACACGCATTCCGTACCTCCTTCAGTACTTACTAGTCCAGCATCGAGATGATCGAAGTGGGGGCGTCCGCCCCGCGCTCGGCCAGATCTTCGAACTCGTTCACACCGTTGATTTCAACGCCCATGGAGATGTTGGTGACCTTTTCCAGGATCACTTCAACCACCACGGGAACCTTGAACTCGCCCATGAGCGCCTTGGCCTTGTCGAAGGCGGCAGGCAGGTCGGACGGGTTTTCCACGCGGATGGCCTTGCAGCCCAGGCCTTCGGCGACCTTGACGTGGTCCACGCCGTAGCCGTTGGTTTCCGGGGAGTTGATGTTCTCGAACGCCAGGGACACGTTCTGTTCCATGTTGAAGCCGCGCTGCGATTGGCGGATCAGGCCCAGGTACGAGTTGTTCACCACCACGTGGATGTACGGCAGGTTGAACTGTGCGCCCACGGCCAGCTCTTCGATCATGAACTGGAAGTCGTAGTCACCGGACAGGGCAACAACGGTCTCGTCCGGCTTGCCGCGAACGACGCCGAGGGCGGCCGGGGCGGTCCAGCCCAGGGGGCCTGCCTGGCCGGCGTTGATCCACTTGCGCGGGCCGAACACGTGCAGCAGCTGCGCACCGGCGATCTGCGAAAGGCCGATGGTGGACACATACGTGGTGTCCTTGCCGAACGCCTTGTTCATCTCTTCGTACACGCGCTGCGGCTTGATCGGCACGTTCTCGAAGTGGGTCTTGCGCTGCAGCGATCCCTTGCGGGCGGTGCACTCGGCGACCCAAGCGGAGTAGTCCGGCAGGGACTTCGCTGCCTGGCGCTCGCGTGCCAGCTCGATCAGCCCGTCCAGCGCCGCACCGGCGTCGGACGCGATACCGAAGTCCGGCGAGAACACGCGGCCGATCTGCGTGGGCTCGATGTCGATGTGCACGAACTTGCGGCCCGCGGTGTACGTGTCCAGGCCGCCGGTGTGGCGGTTGGCCCAGCGGTTGCCGATGCCGATCACGAAGTCCGAGGCCAGCATGGTCTCGTTGCCGTAGCGGTGCGAGGTCTGCAGGCCCACCATGCCGGCCATCAGCACGTGGTCGTCCGGGATGGTGCCCCAGCCCATCAGGGTGGGGATGACCGGAACGTTCAGCAGTTCGGCCAGCTCAACCAGCTGCGCGGAGGCACCGGCGTTGATGATGCCGCCACCGGCGACGATCAGCGGACGCTCGGCTGCGGTGAGCATGTCCAGCGCCTTTTCCAGCTGCTTGCGGCTGGCCTTCGGCTTTTCGACGGCGATGGGCTCGTAGGCGTCGATGTCGAACTCGATCTCGGCCATCTGCACGTCGAACGGCAGGTCCAGCAGGACCGGGCCGGGACGGCCGGAGCGCATCAGCTGGAACGCCTTCTGGAAGGCGCCGGGAACCTGGCCCGGTTCCAGGATGGTCATGGCCATCTTGGTGACCGGCTTGGCGATGGACTCGATGTCAACGGCCTGGAAGTCTTCCTTGTGCAGCTTGGCAACGGGGGCCTGGCCGGTGATGCAGAGCATGGGGATGGAATCTGCCCAGGCTGCGTACAGGCCGGTGATCATGTCCGTTCCTGCGGGGCCCGAGGTGCCGATGCAGATACCGATGTTTCCGTCTGCTGCACGGGAGTAGCCGTCAGCCATGTGGCTGGCACCCTCAACGTGGCGGGCCAGCGTGTGGCGGATGCCGCCGTGTGCCCGCATCGCGGAATAGAAGGGGTTGATTGCCGCGCCTGGCAGGCCGAACGCCTCGATGGCGCCTTCCTTTGCCAAGATGGCGACGGCTGCGTCTACAGTGCGCATCTTCGTCATGGTGTGCTCCTTGAAAGCTTTTGGTGCCCGCTACGGGGCTGAGTTTGGGTGTGTCTGGGGGAGCCGGCGTCGGAAGTGCCCGACGCCGGCTGCTGGTTTTCGCTTGTTTCCGCCCTTTGGGGCGGGCGGCTTAGTTGCGGCCCGGCTTTACTTTCGACCGGAGAGCTGGAGGACTTGCTTGAAGAGGCCGGAGTGGTCGAGTCCGCCGTCGCCCTGGTTGACAGTGGCGGCGACGAGCTGTGCGACGACGGCGCCTAGCGGGATTGCGACGTTGGCTTCGCGGGCTGCGGAGGTGACGATGCCGAGGTCCTTGTGGTGGAGGGCTAGGCGGAAGCCGGGGTCGAAGTTGCGGTCGAGCATCTTCTGGCCCTTTTGGTCGAGGACCTTGGAGCCCGCCAAGCCGCCGCCGAGGACCTTGAGGGCTGCGTCCGTGTCCACGCCGTAGGCCTCAAGGAAGGCGATAGCCTCGCCGAGGACCTCGATGTTGACGGCCACGATCAGCTGGTTGGCTGCCTTGACGGTCTGGCCGGAGCCGGAGGGGCCGACGTGGACGATGGTCTTGCCGACGGCGTTGAGGACATCCTGTGCTGCTTCGAAGTCGGCTGCGTCGCCGCCGACCATGATGGACAGGACGGCGTCGATGGCGCCCTGTTCGCCACCGGAAACCGGGGCGTCGAGCGGGCGGATGCCGGTTGCGACGGCGTCTGCCGAGAGGCGGGCGGCGACGTCCGGGCGGATGCTGCTCGCGTCGATCCAGAGGGTGCCCTTCTTCGCGTTGGCGAAGACACCGTCGGGGCCGCTCACGACACCTTCGACGTCGGGGGAGTCAGGCACCATGGTGATGACGACGTCGGCGTCCTTGACGGCGTCGGCGATGCTCGCGGCACCCTTGCCGCCCTCGGAGACGAGCTTGTCGATCTTGTCCTGGCTGCGGTTGAAACCGGTGACGGTGTGGCCGGCCTTGACCAGGTTGATGGCCATGGGGAGGCCCATGATTCCGAGTCCGATAACTGCAACGTTGCTCATGATTTTCCTTACTGAAGTCTTTGTTTTAGCTCAGGTGTGCTGGACCCAACTAGCTCGCAGTTGATGTCGTTTTGAAGGCTCTAAACGACATCAACTGCTACTCAGTTGGGCCGTGGGGGTTCGCTAGTGGGAGGTGGCGCGCTGGCGGATGGCCCAGCTGAAGGCCGTTTCCTGCGGTTCCTTGTACTCGAGGCCGATGTAGCCTTCGTAGCCGAGTTCGCGGCTGCGGGCGATCCATTCGCCGAGGGGAAGCTCGCCGGTTCCGGGAGCCCCGCGGCCGGGGTTGTCGGCGATCTGGATGTGGCCGAAGTCCTTGGCGTGGTTTTCGATGACCGCTGCGACGTCGTCCCCGTTGACTGCCAGGTGGTAGAAGTCGGCGAGGAGCTTGACGTTCGTGGCGCCGGACTCTTCCTTGACGCGGGCGATCACCTTGAGGGCATCGGCGGCCTTGAGGAGCGGGTACTTGGGGGCGCCGCTGACCGGTTCGAGGAGGACGGTGCCGCCGATTCGTGCGACGCCTTCTGCCGCGCTGGCCAGGCTCTCGGCGCCGATGGCGTCCTGCTTTTCGGCCGATTCGCCGTCCACGCGGTTGCCGTAGAGGGCGTTGAAGGCCTTGCAGCCCAGACGCTCGCCAATGCCTGCGACAACGTCGATGTTGTCGAGGAACTCGGAGGAGCGTGCGGGCCAGGAAACCAGGCCGCGGTCGCCGCCGGGCATGTTGCCCGCGTTGAAGTTCAGGCCGGTGAGCTGAACGCCAGCGTCCTTGATGGCGTTCTCGAACTCGGTTACCTGGGCGTCCGACGGGACGGAAGTTTCAAAGGGCCACCAGAATTCGACGGCGTCAAAGCCGGCAGCCTTCGCGGCCGCGGGGCGCTCGAGCAGGGGCAGCTCCGTCAGGAGGATGGAGCAGTTCACTGTGTACGTCATCGTAGGTGTCCTTCCGGGGGAGGGCTTGGGATCCATGTTCCGCTTGGCTTGGTCTCTTGGGCTAGTTCGCCTTCGTCGATTTCCGCTTTGTGGAATTTAGATTCTGCTTTATGAAAAGTTTAGGGAACGTGGGGGTGGGAGTCAAGGGGGTGTCTTGCGGGGAGGGGTTTGGGATACCAGGTGGCGGGGTTGGGTGGGCTGGGAGGGGACGGGCTGGCTTCGGCCCTCGGATTCACGCGCTCAAGTACAAGCGAGAGGCTACTCGGGTGATGGTTCGGGAGGCGTGAGGTTGAATTTAGGTTGGCCTGAGCATAAGGAAATCTCGCGTGTCCATCTACGTGTTGCCACGTTTCCGTCTACGTGTTGCCACGTTTGACCACTGAGATTCGACGACGGCACCACTTAATTCGTCGATTTCGGCACTGAGTCGCGATTTTCGCCCTTAGTCTTCCCGCATAGGTTCCGAACCCGGATCCGAACCATAGAAGACATTGGGGGATTCATGGAAACGCGCGTACCGATTGCTCGGAAAGTCTTAGCTGCAACCTCGGCCCTCGCTATTGCGATCATCGGAATGACGGTCTCGTCACCGGCCGCGAGCGCATCGACCACGCAGGGCCAGAGCGCGCTAGATCAGGTTCTAGCGTCCAGGCCCTTCGAAGGTGCGCAGAGCCAATCATCGCCTCAGGCTCCGCCTGGTGCTGAAACGCAAAGGATCGAATTCGGGGACGGGGGTTCGATGAGCATTGTCGCGGCCGACGGCCAGCGGCTGACAGTACAAGCGGTGGCGACTTCGCAGCGCAAATCTGTCAAGCAGTCGAAAGGCAATGTAAAGGCTTCGACGCTTAACGTGGATAAGGGGCACTCTTACGTTTTTGCTCAGCGCGGTGATGAATCTGGAGCCGGTTTCGTCGTCGCCAACAACGAAGCCGCTCCGCGCTCGTTCGCCTTTGATTTCACGTTTGAGGGCCGACCCGCTGACGTTGTTGTTGCAAGCGATGGCTCGGCGGTGGTCATGGACCCCGGCGGGCACGTCGTCAACTACATCGCCGCCCCTTGGGCACGCGACGCAGACGGAAGGCAAGTGCCGACTAAATACTCCTCCTTGGGGAACCGGCTCATCCAGCACATTGAGATCGGAAAAGGGACGGCATTTCCCGTGGTGGCCGATCCTCAATTCAGCTGGGTTGGGATCTTCCCCGTCGTGGAATTCAATAAGGCAGAGACGGCCTTTTCAAAAACCGCTGAAGGGGTTCTCACGGTGTGTTCAAGACTTTCCGGGGGAAGTCCGGTCGGGCTAGCTGCTTGCGCGATCTCTGCAGTGCAGATAGCGGTGCAGGCGACAATCGCTCACTCCAGGGGCGAGTGCATCAGGCTGGCACCGGCCCCGATTGGTGCGATGGCCTTCCGTTATACCGGCGGATATTGCCGGTGACGGCGACCATTAGCGATGAGGGACATGCTCTACTATCTATCTGAACTTCACGCCGCTCGACGTGCGACTCCCGGCCGGCGTCGATACAACTTGATCAGCGGAGTCCTCCTCATCGTGGTCGCGGGCGCTCTCTTTGTCGCTGGCGCGCCGTTCCCCGTCTTTGTTGTCATCTTTTGCGCTGATCTCGCCCTCGACGTCGCCCTCGTTGTCTCTTGGGCCCGAAAAGACGCTTTGGCGGCTTATCTCCAAACCGAGAACGAACCCTAGAGTCTGCCCTTTGATGAATTCCTCTGCTCGCCAGAACCCGGAAGGTCTGACATTGATTTACTCATCAACGGTCCGAAGGATCGCCACCGTCTTTGTACTCGCGTGTATCGCTGGCAGTATCGTCGTGGGGCTCCTTCATGAACCGGGGACTCCACTGCTTGCATGGACGTCCTTGACCGTCGGAGCGATCTCCCTGGTGGTTGTGCTCGCGACAAAACGAAGTCCCAAGCGCGATGCGGTTCTGTTCATCATCAGTGGGATGGGCGGCGGTGTTTTCATAGGGGCCTCGACCGTCGGTTTCCCCGCCACGCTTCCGATATGGCTCTGGACGATAGTCACCATCTGTATCGGAACCGCGGTCCTCATCGTGGATGCGGAGTCTGTCCAAAGCAAATCCGTCAATCGTCTCTAGGCACGGGCAATGGGAAGTCTGAGAGCGGCTTACAAATTCTCGGGAGTGCGCATACTGGCGGTCACGGGATGGCCGATATCGATTCGCGCACTCGTGGGGCTCGGGGTAGCTAGCCGGGTTGCTTTGGTCTGTGCTGTCCTGGCTGGATCGCTATTTGTGATGCGGCTGCTGCACGAGGCGTTGTCCTTTGGCGGCGCGGGTACCCATAGGGGCAGCGCCGGAACGATGGCGGTCATCCTGTTGGCGTTCGCCGTCTGCCTCTATATCTCCGTCGGTGCGCTCGCACGGGAAGCACTCAGCAGCCGGAGATTTGCAGTCCGGTTCAACCCAAACAGGGAGCTCTACAGGGCGACCGATGTTTCAATGCACCATGTGTTCCTGGCCGAGGCAGTTCCTCGGGCCGGCCTCTTGTTTGGGTTGTCGGGCGCCGTCTGCACCGCGGCATGGGTTGTTGTGCAAGAGGAAAGTGGAAGCGGCGGGCCATTGGCCCTGACCCTCTTAGCTGCCCCGTTTGCCTTGACTTCGTGCTGGCTTGCCTGGAGTTCCAAGCTGGCCGCAAGTGACCCTCTTATTCCGAGTCTGGCAGTGGGGTGGACTGTCTTCGCCGGGGGTTGCCTCCTGGCCGGGTTGCTAGGGGCCATCCTCGCCCGCGGACTGCTGGCATTGACCTCGGCACCGCCCGGGTTTGACCTGCGACCCAACGCAACCTGCGCGGCAGGCGGCTGGATCGCGACGGCGGTGGCGATCGCCGTCGTCGTATTTCCCCTTCTCACAATCCGGAACGTTCGAGCGATCAGGAGGCAATCGTCTCCCGTAAACGCCCGGGTCCCGCGGCGCGTCAGGGAGTTCGTATTGAAGACGACGACGCCGGTCGCCATGCTCTGGCGGGTCCTGATAGTGAATCTCGTAAGGGACAAGTGGTTTGCCCTGTTCCGTGGAATCGGAATCTGCCTGCTTCTGGCTGCTGCTACCGCGATCGGCTTTCGCGGGGGCGGGATCGGGCCGGAATTCCTTCGGGAGATCCCCGGAATTCAGAACGCGGCCGCTTGCATCGTTTTCATGGTGGGAGTCGTCGGGAATGAACTCATCTGCAAGGCGAACAGTCCGATCGGACTTCTTCCCCAGCTGAGGTACAGCTGGGAATCCGGGTTCGGCCTCAATTCTCTTGTATGGGGCGTGACTCTGACCCAATCTGTGCTCCTGGCGCTGCTTGCGGGACCAGCGATGGGAGTCATTGTCTGGGCTGCAACCGGCGTCCTGCCCGTGGAAATTCTCCTGATTCCGTGGTCGATTGCGAGCAGCAACATCATCGGAAACGCCTACAGCAAGGTCAAAGTCAGGCAGGCCGACGGCTCGATGGAAATGTCCCTGGCGGCAGCGTTCATTGGTCTGCTGCTTGCTGTTCCGGTGCCTGGGCTTCTCCTCCTGAGCAACGTCCCTGCAACCATTGCCGCCGTCGCTTACACGGCTCTTCTCACTGGAGGTGCAAAGATTTGCCTGCAACGCAGAGTTCTCTCCCGGAAATAGTCTTTGACTGCGTGTTTGCCGGATATTCCGCCGAACATCCCGTGTACGAAGACCTGTCCTTCGCGTTCACCGGACCCGCCCTGATCCACTTGCAGGGAAAGAATGGATCCGGAAAATCGACCTTCGTCGAACTGGCTAGTGGCTATCTGTCTCCATGGGCCGGAACGGTCTTTGTCAACGGAGCGAGGGCCGATGACCCCGAAAGTAGAAGCAGGCGGAGGGTGTGCCGGTCCGAAGCGGCGATCTTCGCTCAGATGACCGCCCGAGATCACCTTGTGTTTGCCTGCATTGCCCGAGATCTCGATCCTGGTCCCGAAATACTGCGGGCGACCTCGCTGGGCATGGAGCCGTGGCTAGGCGAGAACGCGGGCAACCTGTCCACAGGAAATGTGCGCAAACTTTGGTACGTCATGAACACCGTCGGCCAGTTCGATTGCGTGGTCCTTGATGAACCGTTCAACGGGACTGACACCGAGGGCGTGGCCTACATGGTTGAGGAGATCAGACGTTGGGCCGAATCCAAGCTAGTTGTCATCGTGACCCACTCACTCCAGGACTTGTTACCGGAAGCGGTTACGGTCCGGCTGGAGGACCTCAAGACCCAAATCATTGGCGGTCCGGGCGATCGAAGCGTGGGAGCGAAATGAGAAGTTTGAGAATTGCTCTTGTCGGGACGTTGACGATGGCTTTGTTTTTGACCGATATGAGCCCAGGATCAGCAGTGCCGAAGGACTCATCCAGCGGTCTCGAGCTCGCCTCGGAAACTGTCGAAACAAAACTTGGGGCAATTGACCCGACTGTGACTCTGGCGGACCAAGCTCGAGTGCTTTTTCCGGCTGAACCGAAGATGCAGTTCGCTCTCATGAGTCAAGCCATCGCCGTCGGCCTACGGGCAACTGGCGCCGGAACAGACGTCCATCCGCGTGCGCTTCCAATTGTGCTTGCTCCCTTTGTAGCCGAGAGGTAGCGGATGGAAGACTCGAAAGGCCCGGACGAAAAAGTGTGGATATCGCGCTTCGGAAAGGCTGGGCTCATGACGATCATTTTGATGTTTATCAACAACAGTTGGTGGACTGGCAGAAATGTAATTCGGGAGGCACTCACGGTCGCCCTAGCGTTTGCCCTTTCGCTTGCCTTCGTAGCTCTGTCCGACTTCGCGAGCCGCTGGCTTAAGTCTCGTCGGAGAAGGTGACTTTGGTGTCCACTGCTCTGGGGGGCGGACGCCGTCGAAATTCGCACCACACACGAAACGCAAAACGTCTTTGCGCGCTGATCGTGGTGCTTGGTCTGACTGCCTGCGGCGCCGATCCTGCCGCGCCGACCAACGACGTCTCCGCCGTCAAAGAAGACCTGACGAAGCTCCAGGGAACCAACGGCCTCATACGGATGCCCGAGTCATCATCTCTCGCCAAAGGGTCGGTCCACGGGACGTATCTTGCCGCGAGACTCCTCGACACGAGCTTTTCAGCGGTCGCAAGTGAGCGAACCCGAGACGAGCTGGAACGGGTTCTGAAGGCGTCCGAAACCGACCTGGTCTCTCAGCTCAAGGCGCTTGTGGCGCTGAAGCGCTCCGGCTCTTCGTCCTGGGGAAGTTACGGTCCGGTCTTAGAGCGGGGAAAGGCAGCGCTTCCGGCCGTCGTGACATTGGCAAATCTCAGCGGGTACATCGACTTGGTGGATGTGCTGGTGCAGCTTGAGCCCAGTGCCCGGTTGGCGCGACTGGAGGCGTTCGATGCAGACCCCGGAGTTGAAGACCTACTCTCCGGCGCTCTGATGGCGCTCTCCAACTCCATGTACTTCTCAAACAGTGAAGAAGTGAGATCAATGTTTCCGGCCGCCCAGTCCGCCCTCCCGCAGCTCATCGATTCACCCAAAGGAAACGGCCTGAACTATTTTCGGGCGTTGACCGCGATGACGAACGCAAGTCGCTCCGGACTTGGATCAAACGACTTCGACAAAGCGGCCGAGAAACTCCGGACTCTGAAAGGCTGCAAAGAATTCCCGTCCTTGTATCGGATGGAAGCAGACAAGTCGTCACCTTGTAGCCTCTCGATTTCAGCGGCCATGATCGCGGTCCCGGGTGCCTACGACTTCGGGGAGAACAAGTGACCTCGGTACTGCGTCTTGAGAACATCGCCAAGTCTTTTGCAGATGAACGCGGGAATCGACAAATAGTCCTTCCTGGAATCAGCCTGAATGTCGAGGCAGGTGAAATCGTCTGGCTGCGAGGTGAGTCAGGTTCGGGGAAGTCAACTATTCTGAATATCGCCGGACTCCTGTCAACCCCCGATGCCGGCAAGGTGTGGATCAACGGTAACGACCGAACGAACGCATCGTCCCGGACGGCGAGCCTTGTCCGCTCAAGCGAAATTGGAATGGTTTTTCAGAGCAGCAATCTACTGCCCGAACTTACGGCGTTGGAAAATGTCCTCCTTGCCAGCCGCCAGCCCATGACCCGCGCAACGGTTACGGAACAGTTGGAATGCTTCGGCCTGGGGGCGGTCGCCGACCGGCAAGCGAAGAGGCTTTCCGGTGGGCAGCAACAAAGAGTCGCGTTTTGCCGCGCACTGATCAACGAACCATTGCTGCTACTAGCGGACGAACCAAGTTCGGGTCTTGACGCGCCAAACACTGAAGCCATCCTCGAGGCCATGCGAACGAGCGCCAACAGCGGGTGCGGTGTCCTCGTGGCTTCCCACGACCAACTCTTCCAGCAGGTGGCCCACCGTCAGCTTCCTATGCAGGAGTTGCTCCTTGAACAGAAATAGAATCTTTGCTGCGAGGTCAGTGCGGCTTTCTCTATCGAAATTGAGGCCACTCGCGGTCCTGATGAGTCTTGGCATCGCGGTATTCATTTTCGCCGACAGCATCGTCGGGGCCGGCATAAGTTCATACTCAAACAGGATCACCACCAACTCCGCCCTGAATTACGTTGAGGTGACATCGGTCGGTCCAGACTCAGCTCGCGAGATCACCGACGACTCGTTGTCCCGGTTCGACCAAATCGATCACGTGGTGGGGTCCTCCGGCTGGGCGCAAATTGACCTCGCCATCGAGGATCCGGCGAACTGGCCATCTCAGAACAACCCCGGTGCATTCATGGGGACGCCATTTATCAGTGGCATCGCCCCAAAAGTATTGCTCGGAGACGTGCCCGGAGACGGCCCTGGGGTAGGCCAGATCCTGCTTCCCGACAAGGGACAGGGTCAGAAATACGCTCAGTTGCTCGGCAAGGAAATGAGCTTCGTGTACACAAAGGAAATCGGCCCCGGCAACGGGGAACCCGTTTCCATATCTCTCCGCGTGTCAGGAATCTATGACAACTCGTCGCCGGGCACGGATGGCGCGCAGGCCGCGTACGTATCTCGCGAGTTACTCAAGTCAACACTCGCCAACGCTCGGCCAAATGCCAAAGGGTTAACCTATCCCCGCGCATATGTTCGCGTTGACTCAGCAGACGAAGTGATCAACGTGCAAAACCAAGTTCGAGCCCTCGGGTACTCCGTGAACAGCGTCGCGGGCCAAATCCGGTCCCTGTCAGGCCTGTTTGCTCTTCTTGCCCTTGTCAGCTGGGTGATCGGTGGCTTCCTGATCATCTTCTGCCTTGGTGTTGGAGTGTCCGTTGGTGGCAGTTGGATCAAGCAGCGGGCCCGCGAAGTGGGTCTCCTCAAAGCCATCGGCTGGTCGGGAGCCTCGATAGCAGGGGTTTACATGGTCGAATTGGCGGCAGTGGGCCTCATCGTTGGCGTCGTGGGAGCGCTCCTGGGAACCTTCTGCTCGATAGTCGGAACGGCGGTCTTCAGCGGACTGCAGCTCGATCTCTTGCCGGTGACCGCATGGGCTATGCCCAACTGGCTGCTTGTGCTCGGAGCGCTCCTCTGCGTTCCTTTGTTCTTGTGCCTTGGAGCAGTTGGCCACGTCGCAAGACTCGCCCGGCTCGACGCGGATTCCTCGCTCAGGGACCTGTAGATCCCCTTAGTGCCCCAGACTCCGAGCAAACCGCGCGACCGCGTTTTCCGCCGTCGGGACGGGTCCGAATACTTCGGCTTGGCGCGAAGTGTCCGCGACGTATTTGCCGGTCTCGAACCAGGCGAGCATGGAGCTCACGTCCTTGACCATAGGGACGAAAGGTCCCATTAGCGCGCCGAGCGCGTGAACCAACCCGGCCGGCATCGAGCGCACGCGGACCTGCTCACCCGCAAAAGTCGACGCGAGGTCCGCAATATCCTGCATGCTGACAGCTCGGTCCCATCCGATGTCGATCCGCTCGCCGTCGGCGATGTCCGCGTCGACAGCAGCTGCGAGGTAGCCGGCGAGGTCGGAGGTGAGCACGAAGGTCAGCGGGACGGTCTTGGTGCCGAACCACATGAGGCGCTTCTTCTCGAACGGGTCTCCTCCCATCTGGGTGATCTGGTCGAGAAACGCGCCGGGGCGAAGTGCGACAAACGGGACACCCAGTTCCTCCAGCTTGTCTTCCGTGAGCTTCTTGTGCCAGAAATGCGGGACGTCCGGTGTCTGGTCCGAGGTGAGAATGCTGACCAGAATGAATCGCCTGACACCCGTCCGGCTCGCAGCGACGGCTAGGTTGGTGTTGCCGGTCGTGTCGATCTCCAAGGCCCGTTTGTCCCGGCGGGTGTACCCGGCCGCAGAGGTGATAACGGCGTCGGCCCCTGTCATAGCGGCGACGAGAGAGTCAAGGTCGAGCATGTCGCCGCGGGCAATATCGACACCTTTGGCCTCGAGCTTGCTCGCGTCCGATCCTGGCCGGACCAACGCCCGGACGCTCTTTCCTCTTGCGAGCAGTTCATCGACCACTTTGCCGCCGACATGGCCGGTGCCGCCGACGACGAGGACCGGTTTGGTGTCAGTCATGGAGTGCTCCTTCGTGCAGGGACGAAGACCAAGCCTCGCTCGGCCAGTCCGGTGACAAGGCTCTTACAACTCAGTTCGAGACCCTCCGAATATATCGCGCAGTGGATTGCTCCTGAGTTTGGTCACCTCGTCCCGGTTTGAGGGGGTTCGGGGCGCTGATCTGCGGTGATGCCAGGGGT